>JAGDWK010000068.1:3229-8015 GCA_023256015.1 Thermogladius sp. | reverse complement strand
GTCAGAGACCCAAGCCTGAAGAGGTATATATCCCTTAAACCGGTGTACCTGCCTCACACAGGTGGGCGGCACGAGCACAAG
The DNA here is from genome assembly GCA_023256015.1 of Thermogladius sp. GTDB lineage: Archaea > Thermoproteota > Thermoprotei_A > Sulfolobales > Desulfurococcaceae > Thermogladius. The sequence continues at coordinate 7,934 of JAGDWK010000068.1, read as the reverse complement.
AGGTTCGGAAAGGCCGAGGTGCCGATAGTCGAGAGGCTGATAAACAAGATCATGAGACCTGGACACAACATGGGCAAGAAACACCTGGCGTACAACATAGTGAAGACCGCTTTCGACATGATATACCTGAGGACCAAGGAGAACCCTATTCAGGTCTTGGTTAGGGCTATCGAGAACGCGGCCCCCCGTGAGGAGACCACTAGAATAATGTACGGCGGTATAGTCTACCACGTCTCCGTGGACGTCTCCCCGCTACGCAGGGTGGACTTAGCCCTGAGGCACATAACCGAGGGAGCCCGTTCTAAGGCGTTCAGGAGCACCATTAGCATAGAGGAAGCCCTCGCAGAGGAGATCATACTGGCCGCCTCCAACGACCCCAGGAGCTACGCGATACAGAAGAAGGACGAGATCGAGAGAATAGCCTTGAGCAGTAGGTAGAAGTATAAGGTCTGGCCTCTTTTACTTCTCAACCCTGTTCAAGCATAATGCTTTATAAACACCTCATTTTTATTTAAATCCCAGTGCGTTAGGTTACAGGAGAGGGTCGATATGAGCGTACCCCAGAAGCCTCACTTAAACCTGGTGATAATAGGGCACGTCGACCACGGCAAAAGCACGATGGTAGGGCACATACTCTACCGTCTAGGCTACTTCGACCAGAAGACGATGCAGATGATCGAAGAGGAAGCCAAGAAGATGGGCAAGGAGAGCTTCAAGTTCGCGTGGTTGATGGACAGAATGAAAGAGGAGAGGGAGAGAGGAGTAACAATAGCGTTGTCCTACATGAGGTTCGAGACGAAGAAGTACTTCTTCACGATCATCGACGCTCCGGGCCACAGAGACTTCGTGAAGAACATGATCACCGGCGCCAGCCAGGCTGACGCGGCCATACTAGTGGTGAGCGCGAGGAAGGGCGAGTTCGAGGCCGGCATGAGTCCCGAGGGCCAGACAAGAGAGCACGCGATCCTGGCCAAGACGATGGGCATCGACCAGCTGATCGTCGCGGTAAACAAGATGGACGCGACCGAGCCGCCCTACAGCAAGGAGAGGTTCCTGCAGATCAAGGAGACCGTGGGTAAGTTCCTCAGGGGCCTAGGCTACAACCCGGACAAGGTACAGTTCGTCCCTGTGTCTGCCTGGACGGGTGAAAACCTCATAGAGCGTTCGCCCAACATGCCGTGGTATGATGGCCCGACCCTAGTAGAAATCCTCGACACACTCCAGCCACCGCCAAAGCCGTTAGACAAGCCTCTCAGGATACCTATCCAGGACGTCTACAACATCTCCGGTGTGGGCGTCGTACCGGTTGGTAGGGTCGAGACAGGCGTCTTGAAAGTAGGCGACAAAGTAGTGTTCATGCCAGCTGGGGTTGTCGGCGAGGTCAGGTCGATCGAGACGCACCACATGAGGATCGACAAGGCAGAGCCAGGCGACAACATCGGTTTCAACGTCAGAGGCGTCGAGAAAAAGGACATTAGGAGAGGAGACGTTGCCGGGCACTTGGAGAACCCGCCGTCGGTGGTCGAGGAGTTCACGGCTAGGGTGTTCGTTATATGGCACCCGACAGCGATAGCCGTTGGCTACACGCCGGTCATTCACGTACACACAGCCAGCGTTGCCTCGAGGATAACCGAGATCGTCGGCAAGCTCGACCCAAGGACTGGCCAAATAGTGGAGAAGAACCCGCAGTTTATAAAGCAGGGTGACAACGCTATAGTGAAGTTCAAGCCGATCAAGCCGCTAGTGATAGAGAAGTACTCCGACTTCCCACCGCTCGGAAGGTTCGCTATGAGAGACATGGGCAAGACGATAGGTATAGGCATAGTCACCGACATTAAACTAAGCGAGGTCAAGATAAAGAAGTAAGAACGATTTTTTCTCAAAACACCAAGTGCTTTAAGGGTTTCAGTCATGTCAGCGCCTCGAATGGTCAAGATAAAGGTCTGGAGTACTAATGTGGACGTGCTCAACGACTTCACGGGGAGAATAGTCGACATAGCGAAGAAGACAGGGGTCAAGCTGTCCGGGCCTATACCCCTCCCCACGAAGAGGCTCTCGATAAGGACTCTCAAGCTACCTCACGGCGAGGGCAAGAAGAAGTACGAGAAGTGGGAGATGAGAATCCACAAGAGGCTACTCTACATCGCCGCCGACGAGAGGGTAATGAAGCAGCTTATCAGGCTAAGAGTTCCACCCGAGATCTGGATGGAGATCGAGCTGTAAAAAAGGTTTTTAATTCCGGTAACCGCTGCCTACCATAAGCATCAAAAACCTTACTTCTTCTCAGCCTTCTTTTCCTCCTTCTTCTCTTCCTTCTTCTCCTTCTTCTTGCTCATACGGACACCCTTTGTTTGCTACCATTTTATGGCTTCAATCACCAAAGTTAAAAACCTATCTATTTGTCTTCGTGAAAGTCATGATCGCCCTGTTGTAAACCCGCAGTAGAACCGGGACCTCAAACCTTTTTGTATCATAGGACCCAAGCGCCGGGGGCGGGATTCGAACCCGCGCACCCCGTAGGGGGCACTGGCTCTCCAGGCCAGCCCCTTAGGCCGCTCGGGCACCCCGGCTCAGTTATAATATTTCGGTGTAAACTTCTTTAAAAGTGTTGAGTAGAGGGGTCTCGGAGCAGCATCCTAGGCGCGGAAGCCTACGGCCCTAGGCGGCATAAACTTAAAAAGAGTTTACTTAATTGAAGGTTCTAGGCGTGCTTAAACGGTTTAAGGGATGCTCATGGAGAGAGGCTTTAGACCGATAGTCAGGATAGCAGGCGTCGACGTCGATGGAAACTTATCGCTAGTCCACGGGCTAGCGGAGATAAAGGGCGTCGGCCTTAACTTTGCCCTAGGCGTCTCGAGAGTCTTAAGGTTCAACCCTGACATGAAAATAGGCTTTCTCACCGAAGAGGAGGTCAAGAAGATAGAGTCGGTTATAATCGCGCCAGAAAAGCACGGTATCCCGGCTTGGATGTACAACAGGAGGAAGGACTTTGCGACCGGGAGAAACGTCCACCTGGTCGGCAACGAGCTGATCTTCTTCGTGAAGGAAGACATCGAGAGGGAGAAGAGGATGAAGAGCTGGAGGGGTATTAGGCACTCGCTAGGGCTCAAGGTCAGAGGGCAGAGGACGAGGACCACCGGCAGGACGGGCATGACTGTGGGTGTGAGGAAGAAGAGGCAGGCCCAGCAGCAACAGAAGAAGTAGTAGGTGGCGGTCCAGATGGGCGACCCGCGTAAGATAAGGAAAAAGTGGGAGGGCCCGAGGCACCCCTGGAGGAGGGACGTCTTAGAGCACGAGATGAAGCTCATAGGCACTTATGGTCTTAGGAACAAGAGAGAGCTCTGGATAGTAGCTACCCTAGTCAGGAGGATCAGGCACAGAGCAAGGTCGCTCCTAGCCGCACCCAGAGAGGTACGCGAGAAGGAGGAGAAGGTCCTCATTAACAGGCTAGTCAGGCTCGGAGTAGTCCGGGAGAACGCCAAGTTGGAGGACATCCTAGCGCTGAAGCCGGAGGACCTCCTCGAGAGGCGCCTCCAGACAATAGTGTACAGGAAGGGGCTCGCTCGCACAATTCACGAAGCCCGCCAGCTTATAGTCCACGGGCACATAGCTATAGCTGGGAGGAGGATCAGGTCTCCTAGTTACCTGGTCTCCTTGGACGAGGAGAAACTTGTGGACTATGCTCCTACGAGCCCCATTAAGGCGAGGGCTTCACAGGCTGGTGGTGGGTAATGTCCTTCGCTGGTAGAGAGCTCAAGTGGGGTCTAGCCCACATCTACAGCAGCATGAACAACACGATAATCCACATAACAGACATCACAGGGGCCGAGACGGTCAGTAGATGGAGTGGCGGTATGGTCGTCAAAGCTGACAGAGAGAAGCCCAGCCCCTACGCTGCTATGATCGCTGCCAGCCGCGCCGCAGGCGACGCAATGGACAAGGGTGTTACGGCGATACACATAAGGGTGAGAGCACCGGGTGGACACGGCCCTAAGACGCCTGGGCCAGGTGCTCAGGCCGCGATTAGGGCCCTGGCGAGGGCCGGCTTTATCATAGGCAGGATCGAGGACGTGACTCCGATACCCCACGATACCACAAGGAGGCCCGGCGGTAGGAGAGGTAGGAGAGTCTAGTGGTGTCCGAGGTTTATGGACATAGAAGTCCTGCGGAGAGAAGGCAACGCTGTTAGGTTGCTTGTCAGAGGCGTAAAGCTACATGTTTTGAATAGCATAAGAAGAGCCATCTTAGCCGAAGTACCGACAATGGCAGTGGACTACGTGGTTTTCATGGAAAACAGCAGCGTGTTCTACGACGAGTACATCGCGCACAGGCTAGGCCTGATACCGCTGACCAGCGAGAACGCCCTTGGAAAGTACAAGCCACCGGAAGAGTGCCGCGAAGCAGGAGAGAAAGGCGTGTTCTCGGAGGACTGTTTCGTCAAACTCGAGTTGAGCGGGGAGGGTACTCCGGGAGGAGTTAAGACCCTGTACGCCGGCGACCTTGTCACCGGCGACCCCGACGTCAGGCCTGTGTACGAGAAGATACCAATCGTCCAGCTACTAGAGAACCAGCGGATCAAGTTGGAGGCGTATGCCAGGCTCGGTAGGGGTAGGGAGCACATAAAGTGGAGCCCTGTCTCAGTGGCTTCTCACAAGTACATCGCAAAGATAAGCATAGACGGAGAGAAGTGCAGGTACCCGGGTTG
>JAGDWK010000068.1:0-3129 GCA_023256015.1 Thermogladius sp. | reverse complement strand
TACTGTACTTCGAGTCGACGGGTTCTTTAACCCCCAAGAGAATTCTAATAGAGGCAACTAGAGCCCTTGAAGACAAGCTTAACGCGCTTAAGAAGAGTCTAGTCGAGGGTGTCCCGTATGGAGCTGGCTAAGACAAACATAGTGTTGAGGAGGACTATTAGCGAGCTGAGGAAAGCCGCAAACAAGTACGGGGCAGCGATATGGGATAGGGTCGCAGAAGAGCTCTCGAGACCCCGTAGAAGTAGGAGAGTGGTCAATTTGAGTAGGATCAACAGGTACACTGGGCCAGGCGACGTGGTGGTGGTGCCGGGGAAAGTTCTCGCGGCGGGTAGACTAGACCACCCGGTAACAGTGGCCTCTTTCAGCTTTTCTAAGGCGGCCGTAGAGAAGATACGGGCTAGCGGTGGCAGGGCAATACACATACTCGACCTAGTCAAGGAGAACCCGAAGGGCAGTGGGGTGAAGATTATTGGGTGAGGCAAAGACGACCGAGAAGGACAGGGTTCTAGTAGTGGACGCGAGCGGGCTGATTCTAGGAAGAATGGCGAGCATCATAGCAAAGAGGCTACTCGAGGGGTACAAGGTCTACGTGGTCAACGCAGAGAAGGCAGTCTTGAGCGGTGAGAGGAGGAGGGTCGTGGAGGGTTATAAGCTGCTTTTAAACGTTAGAACCCACTACAACCCAGATAAGAGTGGTATCAGGAGGCCTAGGACGCCAGTGGGAATAGTCAAGAGGGCTGTCAGGGGCATGTTGCCAATGGATAAGCCGAAGGGCAGACTCGCCTTCAGGAACCTGAGAGTGTTCGTGGGAATACCCAAGGAGCTACAGGGACAGAACGTGGTCCGGTTCGAGGAAGCCGACGCGAGCAGGCTCTCAGGCAGGTTTGTAACGGTTGCGGAAGTAGCTAAAAGCCTGGGTTGGAGGGGTGGTATTGAATGAGCTCGCAAGAGGCTAGTGGGCACAAGATAGTCGTGTCGTCGGGGAAGAGGAAGACGAGCGTAGCCGTGGCAACGATCAAGCCCGGGAAGGGTAGAGTTTGGGTTAACAACGTCCCACTAGAGGTCATACCCATCGAGTTGGCGAGGAACAAGGTCCTAGAGCCGCTCCTACTCATAGGAGACCTGAGAAACGCGATCGACGTGAAGGTCAGAGTCAGAGGTGGGGGCTGGATGAGCCAAGCAGAGGCCTCCAGGATAGCTATAGCTAGGGGTATTGTGGAATACTTTGGACTAGAGGAGATAAAACGTGTTTACAAGGACTACGACAGGCACATGCTCAGCGGAGACCCCAGGCAAACCGAGCCCGAGAAGTGGGGTAGAATTAGTGCTAGGAGGAGGTGGCAGAAGAGCTACAGGTGATCGACATGCTCTTCCCGGTCAGGTGCTTCACGTGCGGTGCTCCAATAGGCCACTTGTGGGAGGAATACGTCAGGAGAGTCCAGGCTGGGGAGGATCCGGGGAAAGTCCTCGACGAACTCGGCGTTAAGAGGTACTGTTGTAGGAGGATGTTTTTGTCCCACGTGGACATAGTGAAGCAGGTGCTGTACTTCCCCAAGATCTCGTGAGGTGGTCTGAATGAGCGAGGAGGAAAGACCGGGTATGGAAGAGGAAAAGCCGATTACAATGCTACCGGGAGAGAAGGTAGTCGAGCTACTGATACCGCTCGAGGACTACTTGACAGCGGGAGTTCACATTGGTACACACATCTGCACGAAGTTCATGGAGCCCTTCGTGTACAGGGTCAGGAGCGACGGGCTCTACATACTGGACGCTAGGAAGATAGACGAGAGGATAAGGATAGCTGCTAAGTTCCTCGCCAGGTACGAGCCGGCGAAGATCGCCGCGGTGTCCGTCAGGCAGTACGGCTTTAAGCCGGTCACTAAGATGTGCCAGTACGTTGGGTGTAAGCCGTTCACTGGCAGGTTCGTTCCCGGGACGTTCACGAACCCCAGCCTGAGCTGGTACTTCGAGCCCGACGTAGTGATAGTGACGGACCCCAGAGCCGACGCGCAAGCCGTCAAGGAGGCCGCCGAGATGGGCATACCCCTCGTGGCGTTCGCGGACACCGACAACAAGACCGAGTTTGTCGACCTAGTTATACCTGGAAACAACAAGGGCAGGAAGAGCTTGGCCCTACTCTACTGGCTGTTGACTAGGCAGATACTCAGGGAGAAGGGGCTGATCCCGCCTAACGGAGACCTGCCAGAGAAGCCCTCCGATTTCGAGACGAAGCTCTAGGCGTGGTCTTGATGAGTAAAAGGTACCCCGCCGTTGCCGGGTTTTTTTATCCAGCCAGTAGAAAAGAGCTCGTTGTGAGCATTGAGCAGTCCTTCACTCACAGGTTGGGGCCCGGTAAGAAGCCTGTCTTGGCAGCCTCGCGGAATAAGAGCGTTGTCGGTTTCGTTGTCCCGCACGCTGGCTACATGTACAGCGGCCCTGTAGCAGCCCACGCCTACCTGGAGCTCGCATCGGCGGGAGTCCCGGAGACCGTCGTCGTACTTGGAACAAACCACACGGGGTACGGGGCATTAGTATCGGTTTACCCGGGTGGGACCTGGGTCACTCCACTAGGCGAGGTAAGGGTCGACGGGGAGCTCGCGAAGAAGATCGTGGAGCTCAGCGGTTTTGCTGAGTTAGACGAAGAGGCCCATGTAGAGGAGCACAGTGTCGAGGTTCAGGTCCCCTTTATCCAGTACATATACGAGGACAGAGTCAAGATCTTACCGGTCGTCATAGGGCTGCACACGGTAGATGTGGCTAGGGACCTGGCCCTCTCTTTGAAGAAGGCTGTATCGGAGCTAGGCCGGGACGTGGTAGTGCTCGCGAGTAGCGACTTCAACCACTACGAGCCTCAACACGTTACGGTGGCAAAGGACATGGAGGCCATAAACTACATCCTGAGAGGCGACTCCGAGGGCTTCTACAGGGCGATAACAGAGAAGAACATAAGCGTATGCGGTCCAGGGGGGATAATGACCCTCATAGAGTACACCAAGCTATTCGAGAAGTACACCCCGCGTATATCGCTTTTGAAACACGCTACAAGCGGCGACGTGACGGGAGACTACTCCGCCGTCGTAGGCTATGCCTCGGTCAAATTCGAGGTAGCCTAAGGTGTTCCAGCCTGGT
>JAGDWK010000035.1:2504-8031 GCA_023256015.1 Thermogladius sp. | reverse complement strand
TTTTTTAACCGGGTCTACTACTCTCACCTGCCGAACTCCCTCTCTACACTCTCCTTCGACGTAAAAGTCCTCTCCGACCCCTATGTCGGCAAAACAGCCGTCCGCTAAACGCTTTACTAGTGCGGGTCTCACCTGGCCTGTATACGGTCTCTTGGAGACGTGAAAGGACTCCAACCTAAGAGGCGGCAGTATCCCCACGCCTCTCAGGTCTCTGTCGAGCGGGACTAGTTTCCTCCTCAGATAAGGGGGCGTCTTGTAGTAGTTCCAGACCTTCTCTATGAAGGCCCTCGCAGCCCCGTGATCCCTTTCACTGGTCGAGAAGTCTTTGAAGAAAACCGCCTTCTCCACGCCGAATATCGAGGAGTACCTCAGTATCTGATAGGCTTTGAGAAGCCTAGGCAGCCCAGGGGGCTCTACCGTTAAAACGCTTGACGGAAGAACGACGTGAACGGCATGCCCCAAACCTACTTACCCTTCTCTTTACCCTTCTCAGGTTTCTCCTCGGGCTTGGGCTTCTTCTCGCTCGACGACTTCTTCTCCTTAGTCATAAATATGGTAGTCCTCTGCTTACCTCCCACCTATATCACCCAAGCTAGAGAGACAAGTAGAGTCTCCTATTAAACTCTTTTACCATCAGATACGACCGCACACATCACTACTCAGGATGCTCGCCGCTCATCACCACTGTTTTTCTTCACCGGGTTTCTGACCTTAAATACTACTGGGTGAGGGTCTAGGGTGTTTAGAAGCACTGCTTCGCCGACGCCGAGCCGGCCGAGCTTCTTAGACAGGGCGTCGTACTCTAGCCCGAGGAGTTCCGCGACTGTACGAGCGTACTTCTCGTTGGGCGACCCAAAGACTACTAATAAGTGAGCGTTCTCGAAGACCTCCCTGGGGATATCCCCGGGGTTCTGAGTGGATAGAACTACGCCTACCCTTCTACTCCTCCCCTCCTTGAACAGCTCTACTACGAGCCTAGACCTGCTCACCCTCCACGCTTCGTCGACCACGAGCAGTCTCGGCTCGCTTGTGCTTCTCTTAAAGATCGCGTCCTTGGCTAGGTACAAGAGTGAAAGACCGTAAGCTGTTTGGTACGCGTAGCCATACCCACCCAGATTTACAAGGACGTTGTCGCCCAGGATCAACTCGCGTAGGTTACTGGTGGACGCATCGCCCCTAAGTAACTCCATTAGCGGCAGCACGTCCGCCCTGACGCCGCCCTCTAAACGGTCGTCTGTCAAGAGAGAGTAGACGTACTCCACCGACTCGACGAGGCTGTCCCTCGGTACTTGTAGCGACGAGGACAAGATATCGGTTATAAGGCTCTTGACCTCTAGACCCCCACTAACCAGGCTCCTAATAGAGAGAGGGTACTCCCTGGGCTCGACTACCTTAGCGATTCCCCCCTCTAGGTACGAGGCCAGGTCTCCCTTGAAGTCCACTCCAAGGAAGATGCCGGTCCCCAGGGAGGCGAATACCTGGAGCAGGTTGGCCAAGAGCGTTGTCTTGCCTCGTCCCGTAGGGCCGATGACTAGCATGTGTTTAGTAAGCAACTCGGTAGGCACGAGCACCGGGGTGTTCTCCTCGATTTCTACTCCGAGAACCACGGCGTTGTCGTAGTCTAACTTGGGCCTCTTGACGGCCGGTATTGGGAGCACGGGGGCGACGGCGCTCATCGGCCCAACAAACGTTCGTATACCCAGCTCGCTCGACAACCCGGTCTCGTACGCCAGTATTTTCTCGACCTCTCTCTTAGCCTCCCTGACTTTCAGACCCAGGCTCGAGCGGAGGATGTTCGATACCATGGAGGAGTGGTAGGACAGTATTTGCCTGGCCTCCTCGACCGACTTCGCCTCCACGCGTATCTTCACCACGAAAGACAGCCTTAAGAGAGGTCTACCCTCCACGATCAGCCTGTAGAGTTCGCTGAGAGTCTCCAACCTAGTCTCGAGCCTCGCCTTTATGTGCGGCTCGCTCGTCAACTCCAAGGACGCTCTCAAGTTGGCCATCTCGTTCTCGATTTTTCTGGCGTACGAGGACAGGTCGAGCTGCGTCTTAACCAGCTTTACCTCGCTGCCGTGGGGTAGCTTGTCGATGACTGAGGCCAGCCTCTCGACATTGTCGTAAAGCCTTGAGGGGCTCAAGCCCCTCACGTCGAAGTCCATTTCGTCCGCTACTAGATACCTGAACCCGACGACCTTGTCTCTGCTGACTAAGTACACGTCTGGCGGGTCAACACGTACCTCCTGGTTATTAGACTGCCTGTTGAACAGGCCTCTAATTCCTCTCAGTCTTACCAATGATGAACACCAGCAAGGTGACGAGTATCGCCACGCCTAGAGAGACCAGTAGACTGGAAGGGGCAGGCTCCTCTAACAGGCTCATGAGAAGGACTAGGAGGGTCATTATCACTAGGGCGCCTTCTAGCCTCCTCAAGGCCCTAGCACCAATAGCCTGGATATCCTAGCCTCGACCCCGCCGAGTATCCTGGCCAAACCAAGGGTGGCTGTCACGAGCACAAATATGTACACAACGGGTAGGACTAAGAGAGTGAAGAACTTTATAGAGACAAGGCCGATGGCCAGGGAGAGGGTTGAACCGCTCTCGGCGACCTTCTCGAAGTAGTACACCTCGCTTACGTTAGGCCTAGACGCCGCTACATTAATCACTTGTATGGTGAGATTGTGTAGTCCTGGGTGGAGACTTAACACTAGTGCCTTGAAACCGACGTTGAACCAGTCGAATGAAACAGTGTAACCCTGAGCAGTGGTGTTGTCGAGCCACACAATTAATGTACTAGACGACTCGTAAACGAGGTAGATCTTAGTACTGTACAAGACGTTGAATAACGTGGTGAAGGTGTTGTTCGACCTATCAACAGACTCCACGACTGCTTCGTCTGTATTGTAGTAGACAAGAGTGTTCACGTCTATTTTTATAATGTTTGGAACCCGGTAGGTCAGATTCACTACGCCCCCGCTACTAGTGACGTTAGCCTCTTCGGAGTACTTCGAGCCCGGCATCAAGAAGTCGAGTCTCTGGTATCCCAGGGGGATCCACCTCTCCATGGAAGTAGCGTTGACGAGGCCGCTCGAATCGCTCAAGTACATGTAGAGCTGGTTGCCGTTAGCGTCGCTCGCGTTTACGACGTAGTAAGCGATAGGCTGGTTTAGGTAGTCGAGTAGTCTTATGTACGCTGGCTGAGCCTGGACAAAGTTGTCTGGCGGGTTGAAGGTCGAGAACATCGCAACGAAGTTTGGGAGGAGAGGGGCACCGACTGTAAATACTATCGGGAGGGATATGAGTACGGCTCCTGCCGGCCTCGTCAGCCTAAAAGGTATAGAGTATAGCAGAATGCCGACGGCGATCATCGTCTTAGCCGTGAGATATATCGCCTTTACAGCCAGGTAGAAGACGGTGATCGTGACGAGGACGTCTACGAGTAGGCTAACCATGGGGGATATTAGGCCCGAGGCTAAGAACCCGAGCCCCACCTTACTGTACAGGAAGCCTATGGTCTTCAGCAACACGAAGAGGGACATCAACGAGGCCGACTCCGCGATATACCACTCGTTTAACAACCTCCAGTCTGCTCCGATGACTGAGCTGAAGTAGGAGATACTGAAGACTAGCGCCTTGTAGCTAAAGACCATGAAAGCCGAGAACACCCCGTCAACCATGAGTCTTTGCCCGACCTTCTTGACGGAGGCCAGCGGTAGGGGTAGACCCTTCAATGCGGCGCCTACGAAGTACGTCAATACCGAGAGGTAGTATGCTAGGTACAGTAGGTCCATTTAGACACCTACGGACTGGGAGGTGGGGGTAGGGGCTGGTACACCGAGGATGCTATGTACGACACGAGCGCGAACACGCTACTACCCACAGCTAGCCAAAAAGCAGCCCAAACGCCGTCCTCCAGTATCCTCTCACCTATTTTCTTGACTCTCGTGAGCGGTATGGGGAGACCTTTAAGAGCCCAACCTATAACCCAAGACAAGAAGAAGAGAGCCCAGGCTACTACAACAACCTGGGTTGTTATGTCTCTAACGAACTCTACTAACCCCATGACCAAACCCGTCCAAGGCGTCGCCCTAACAACTATGAGACTGAGGCGAAAGTGTTGTCCAGGGATGCTATATTAGAGGGGGTAAGACTGAACACTATCTATGAACCTCTAATCACCGGCCACGAGACTGAGCTGTATGCCGAGAACCTGGCCGAAGGTTGCGAAGGTGTACTGGGACCCCTACGACGACATACCCATAATACAGCCCAGACAGGACGAGATCGACCTGTACTACGTTCTGAGGCTCACCGAGCCGGGCGATGCGAGGCCGGCTAGGCCGGGGGACTACCAGAGGTTGAGAGACAGCATCGTAAGGGGGTTCGGTAGCGATAAACTGTTCAGGGAACTCTTTGAGAATAGAGTGGTGTTATTCAACAAGGTGCCTCACTGGGACCTCATGTGGGAGGTGGCGTCCTCGGGTAACGTATGGGGCCAGCTCTACTTCGACCCCTTTGCCGACACTTGGAAGTTCAGGCTGAGCTACCACGGGGCTTACGAGGCGCTGGACAAGGGGCTAGTAGACCACGTCAAGGTCGACTCCAAGTACTTCTATACTGGTATGGCAATCAACCCGCCCTCTTCAAGCCAGCAAAGCCTCGTCGTACTTGACTACAAGGGTAGGATCAGGGCTATAGCCGAGAACGTCGGGGGTAAGCTCGTCGTAACCAAGACATTCCACGACTACAGGCCGCCCGTGGAGACGAGTAGAAGGCCGAGCACTCTCCAAGACGTGATAAAGAAGAATATGGAGGGCCTTCTAACGCTGGAAGGAAGGGCTATCAGGCACCTCATAAAAGTCCGCGAGAAGTACAACTACAAGCCCGTAGTCTCTTATTCCGGCGGTAAAGACAGCCTCGTCAGCCTCCACCTCGCTGTCAAGGCCTTTGGAGGTGTTGACATGCTGTTCAACGATACGGGCATCGAGCTACCGGAGACTCTCAAGAACGTCGAGGAGGTCTCTAAAGCTTACAGCCTCGACCTGGTCACAGCGTCCGCTGGCAACTTCTTCTGGACAGCCGTTGAAACCTTTGGGCCGCCCGGGAAAGACTACCGGTGGTGCTGCAAGATAATCAAACTGGTGCCTATAGCAAAGACTAGTAGAGCGAAGTGGCCTAGTGGAGCGCTCAATATAGTGGGGCAGAGGGCGTACGAGTCACTGGACAGGGCGAAGAGCCCCGTAGTGTGGAGGAACAGGTGGATACCCCACGTGGTCTCTACCACGCCCATACAGGACTGGAGCCAGCTCTCGGTCTGGCTATACATCTACGCCAACAAACTCCCATACAACAGGCTGTACGATACCGGGTTCGACAGGCTAGGCTGCTACCTCTGCCCCGCTAGCTACCTGGCCGAGTTCAAGGACGTGTCAACTCACTACCCCTGCTTGTGGGAGAGGTGGCTCAACGTCCTAGAGCGTTGGAGAGAGAGACTAAACCAGCCCCCGGAGTGGGTCAAGTACGG
>JAGDWK010000035.1:0-2404 GCA_023256015.1 Thermogladius sp. | reverse complement strand
TTATTCTTGAGTTTCTTAACAATCTCGAGCTCGTTAGATATTTCGTGCCCCTTGACGAGTGTGAGAGTGGCTCTCCCACACTTCGGGCACCCGAACTCGCTCCACTTCAAGAAGTCCGCCACGCTACCGGACTCGTGGTACCCGCAACTGAGGCAGAGTAATGTTACCTTACGCGAGAGGAGTTTCGCAAGGTACGCCTCCTGGTCGAAGACCAGCCCTCTGACCAGTGGAACCTCTATGTACTCTAGTACCTCCTTGTGGAAGTCGTTGAGGGTTTCCGAGACTCTATCCACTACCTTGACAACACCTGTCGCGACGAGCCTCGCGAGCTCCCTAGCCGAGGTAATGTCGTAGTCTCTGGTCAGCACCTCCTTGAACGCCTCTCTGCCTATTACCGTATCTACGAAGGCCTGTAACATGGTGTTGCTAACTCTCTCCGCTTCAGGGGATATGGCGCCAAACCTTTGAGCTACCTGGTATATCCGCCAGAGGAGGGTCTTACTCTCCCGTGCAGCGCTTAGCAAAAAGCTCTCTTCAACAAATTTGTCAATCGAGTTGAAGAACTTGACCACGTTTTCGCGTAGTAGCTCGGGGTCTACGTTGGAAGCCCTCAGCACGATAGCGTAAGGTGTAGAGTACGTCTTGATGCTCCCCAACGGGTAGATACTTTTGACGTAGTAGTGGAGCAGGTCTTTAAGCATCGAGTTCACTTTTGAGCCTCCGAAGACGTTTATGACGATGGCCCTCAGGGGCCTGACGTAGTCTACAACGATAGTCTTGTCGTCCCCGAAGAGGTCTAGCCCCCTTGTCGCGGCACCGATCTTCAGCTCGTACTCTCTTCTCACGGCCTCTACTCGGCCCTCTTTGAGCCTCCTCACCACGCTGCCTACTTCCCGGGCCACCTTGTACTCTACGGGTATGTTCTCCCCCTCCCAAGACGGTATGACGGCCTCTTCGGACGGGGCTTCTGCTCTTTCAACGTACAGCCGCCCCTCGCTCTCGGCATACGAAACTACTCTCCAAACACTCCCCGCTAGAACGAGGTAGTCACCTTGTTGGACGTTTAAAATCACGTAGTCTTCGTCTAGACTCCCGACCCTGTTACTGCTGGCTACGTCTACAACTGTTATCTCTCTAGTCGAGGGTATCATAGAGGTCTTGTAGACGTGTAGCCTCGTCTTCCGAGTAGGCTTCAGAACGCCTGACTCCAGTTTCACTATCCTACTGTAATCGAGGTAAGACACGACGTCCATGAAGTCCTGGAAGGAGAGGTTTTTGTATAGTGCCATTTGAACAATACTAGCGTACAGCCTGTTGACATCTACACCGTGGGGGTTGATTAACGTGTACACGGCGATAGAGTAGGACAACACGTCTAGAGGAGAGTCGTGTATAGTCTCCTTCTCCAGCTCCCCCGCTCTAGCCCTCCTAGCTATCACGGCCGACTCTAGGTAATGAAGCAGGTTGCTGGTAGACACGATGCTCCCCTTAGCAACGCCCCCCAGCCTATGCCCGCTCCTCCCGATTCTCTGCACAAGCCTCGTTACTTGCCTTGGGGACAAGTACTGTATAACGTAGTCGACGCTACCTATGTCGATACCCAGTTCGAGGCTGGAGGTCGCTACTACAGCCTTTATCTCCCCGCTTCTAAACCTCCTCTCTACTTCCTCGCGGTGTTCCTTCGACAAGCTCCCGTGGTGCACGCTTATCTGGAGGTCGAGCCCGAGCCTTTCGCTGAGGTTTTTCAGCAGACTACTCATGTACTCTGCCATCGTCCTCGTATTCGTGAAGACCAGGACGCTCCTGCTCTCGTTTATCTTCCTGATAATGTAGTACGCTCTCCCGGCAACACGCTCGTCCACTGTACCGCTGACAGCTTCTCTACACTTATCGTCGCAGTATGGGACCTCGACGCTGATCTCTAGTTCTTTACCGCCTGCGTCCTTGACGACCTCCGTGGGGAGCCTGTTAATGGACGAGATCAGTTCGCTGACGGCATTTTCATTGCTCACTGTAGCCGACAACCCTATCACGACAGGCCTTATCCGCAGGTGGTTCGCCACCAGGTATAGAGTCGTCAGTAGCAAGAGCCCTCGCTTGCTCTCGACGAGCTCGTGCAGCTCGTCTAGTATCACGAACCTTAGGTTAGAAAGCCGCTTCAATAATTCCGCGTTCAATAGGATATAAGTGAACGTCTCCGGTGTCGTGACGAGAACCTGTGGAGGGCTCTTTTGTATAGCCTTTCTCGCGCTGTACGGCGTATCGCCGTGTCTGAGAGCTACAGTGACATTAAAGCACTCAGCCAGCCTGCTAATCCTGTTCACTATATCCCTGTTGAGCGCTCGGAGAGGGGTAATGTAAACGCAGGAAATGGGCTTCGCGTTCAACCTCGATAAGATGTAGA
>JAGDWK010000093.1:4348-8044 GCA_023256015.1 Thermogladius sp. | reverse complement strand
GTGAGAAAGTACCTCTCCGGCTTGAGGAAGGTCAACCACGGCCTCGTCAAACCGGACCCGAGCAGTGAATACGGGTTTAAGTTTATCGAGACGGACTACGAGAGCAGGTTGAAACAAATCTTGACGGGTGACGTGAGGGCCGTCAGCCTGATCGTTTCGACCATACCGGTTCTCTCGGGGATCGGCAAGAAGAAGCCAGAGATCTTCGAGATCAGAGTAGGGGGTGGGAAGATCGACGAGATAACCTCGTACGCCGAGAAGGTGACTGGAGGGTACGTGAGCGTCGCAGACGTCTTCATTGAGGGCCAGCTCGTCGACGTTATAGGTGTAACCAAGGGGAAGGGCTTCCAGGGCGTTGTAAAGAGGTTTGGCGTGAAGGAGCTGCCCAGGTGGCACAAGCACAGAAAGGGTAGTAGAAAGATTGGTGCCAGGAGCCCGGGCTTCGGCACGATGAGCGAGCCGCCTCAAGCAGGCCAAATGGGGTTCCACAGGAGGACGGAGTTGAATAAGCGGATCCTCAAAATCGGCTCGAGCGGTCTCGAGATAGTGCCGAAGGGTGGGTTCCTACACTACGGCCTGATCTACGGCCCTTACATACTGATCGATGGCAGCGTCATAGGGACTGTTAAGAGGGTCTTACTGCTCAGACACCCCGTTAGGCCGCCTGCCGGCTGGATACCTTTAACACCCCCGCAAATAACATACCTGAGCCTTGAAAGCAAGCAGGGTGTGTAGCTGTGACCTGGCAGCTACTAGTCAGGGTCTTTTCGCCGGAGAGAAAAAAGGTGGGCGTGCTAGACGAGAACGCCAACAAAGTAGGCGAAATAGAGCTGCCTCCAGTATTCAACGTCCCTGTTAGAGCAGACCTGATCAGGAGGGCTTTCCTGGCAGCCTTCACAGCGAGGCTGCAACCCAAGGGTAGAGACCCTCTAGCAGGCAAGAGAACCACTGCCTACAGCTGGGGTGTAGGGTACGGTCTAGCGAGAGTGCCTAGAAACCCCAACGGGAGAGCGAGGTTTGTTGTTAGCGCTAGAGGTGGGCACGCAGCCTTCCCGCCAACCCCTGATAGGGTGCTGAGAGAGGAGATCAACAAGAAGGAGAGGGCTCTCGCTCTCGCAAGCGCTTTGGCGGCGACGAGCAGTATCGAGCTTGCCAGGAGAAGAGGGCACGTATTCAGTGCGAACCAGCTACCAGTTGTTCTAGCCGATAGTGTCGAAGACTCCGTTGACTCGACTCAGAAAGCCAGGGAGCTGCTGGTCAAGCTCGGTCTATGGAGCGACGTAGAGAGGAGCCGGGATGGAACCGGGATAAGGGCTGGCAAAGGGAAGATGAGGGGTAGAAGGTATGTGGAGCCCAAGAGCATCCTATTCGTCGTGTCTAGTACCGAGAAGCTGCTTGCTAAGGCTGTAAGGAACTTGCCTGGAGTCGACGTCACCACGCCCAAAGACCTAAGCGTCCTCCACCTCGCCCCTGGCGGCGTACCTGGAAGGCTCACCGTCTTCACGAAGAGCGCTCTCGAGGAGATAGGAAGGCGGTTCGAGGTGATACCCCTGTGAGCGAGCAGGACAGGTTGGCTAAAGTCATCATCAGGCCCGTCCACAGCGAGAAGGCCTTGACGCTCATAGACAAGAACAATACACTAGTGTTTATAGTCGACAGAACCGCTAACAAGACTCTCATAAAAGAGGCCGTTGAGAGGCTCTTCAACGTCAAGGTAGTCAAGGTTAATACGGTGATCACGCCTAGAGGTGAAAAGAAGGCTTACGTCAAGCTGGCTAGCGAGTACAAGGCCAGCGATGTGGCCACCCAACTAGGCTTACTGTGAGGTGGTTTGTATGGGTAAGAGGATACTCCCCCAGAGAATGGGTAGGGGCTCACCTACATTCAGGAGTCCGGGACACTTACGCGTCGCCCCTGCCAAGTATCCCCAAATACCCGTAGACAAGACCGTTAGAGGGAAAGTCGTGGACCTGGTTCACGACCCCGGCAGGTGGGTGCCGCTAGCTAGGGTAGTACTAGAGACAGGCGAAGAATTCTATATGCCAGCAGTAGAGGGGATGTACGTAGGGCAAACGATCGAGGTAGGCCCTGAGGCCAAGATCGAGAACGGCAACATCCTACCGGTAGGGAGGATACCCGAGGGTACTCAGGTCGCCAACGTGGAGAAAAACCCCGGTGATGGAGGGAGGTATGCGAGGGCTGGCGGGACGTATGCTGTGGTGGTTGGGAGGTCGGGGAACAGGACGCAGATACAGTTGCCCAGCGGGCGTGTAGTCGAGGTACCTAACGAGGCTAGGGCCACTATAGGCGTGGTAGCTGGAGGAGGTAGGGTCGAGAAGCCGCTCTTGAAGGCTGGTGCTTCCTACTACAAGTGGAAGGCAAAAGCCCACAAGTGGCCCAAGGTACGCGGTCTCGCGATGAACCCTGTCTCTCACCCCCATGGAGGCGGCAGGCACGTAGGTAGGCCTACAACGGTTGCCAGGAACACCCCGCCCGGTAGGAAGGTCGGTCATATAGCGGCGAGAAGGACTGGGAGAAGAAAGGGTAAATAACCTTTTTACACAATGCTGTTCTGGAAAAAGAGCTCACACCTGCTCATAGGTCTCGGTCGAGATGGCAGTTGACGGCGATAAAGTCACTGACCCGATAGTAAGTAAAGTCCGTGAGATCTACTCCCAGACCATCCGGAAGTACCCAGTGATAAGAAACCCGCCAGATATTATCAGGTATCTTAGGGAGCACTTCAAGCTCATTGTTAAACCGTACATAGTGTACATCACAGTGGCGGCGTTCTTAAACAACAGACCCGTCCTGTTCGAGGGGCCGCCTGGTACTGGGAAAACAGAAATAGGCGAGGCGATTTTAAGCCTCTGGAGCGGCAAGTCGGCGTTCATCCTGCCCTGCAGCGAAAACTACGACGAGTACCGTGTCATAGGGGACTTTCACCCCGCAATGGCGATGAGTAAGGGCTTCAACGAGGAGAGCTTTATACCGAGACCTTTACTAGCAGCCATGATACTCGGCACGGGGGTCTTAATAGACGACATAAGGAGGAGTAGCGAAGAGTTCCAGAACCTCTTGCTGGATATAATAGATAAGAGGAGGATCGTAATCCCGGAGCTGAAGCGGGTTTACTACCAGAGGGATGACGGCTTTCAGATCATTCTCACGAGCAACCCCTACGACATAGCACAGGGTGAGCTGAGCGACGCCTTCCTGAGGCGGGTTGTCAGGGTGGAGTTCAGGTACCCGACCCTCGAGGAGGAGTTCGAGGTGATAAAGTTGAGGCTAGGAGACCTGGTTAATAGGCTAGAGCCCAAGCTGATCGAGGAGGCCCTTCAAATCGTAAGGACCCTTCGCCAGAAAGCCGTGTACAAGCCGGGTATTTCAGATAGCGTCATGTGGCTTACGCTGGCTTCTCTACTCGCAGAGGCGCGGGGGCTGGAAAAGGCCGGTAGAAACGAGTTGGCCGAGGCAGGCAGGGCAGTACTACTCAAGAACGTCGAGGACGAGGCGTTGTTGAATGAGCTACTACCAACACGTGAGTGACGAGTTCAGGAGCCTAGTAGACAAGGTGCTCGACGAAGTATACGAGAGGGTTAAGAGTGCGGGGAGAATCCCGACAGGACGGCTCGAGGACTTAGCAAGGATAAGGTTGACGCTCGAGCTCCTAAACTACGAGGCGGGCACGGTAAA
>JAGDWK010000093.1:2528-4248 GCA_023256015.1 Thermogladius sp. | reverse complement strand
GTGTCTACAACCGACTTGAGAGACATAGAGAAGCAGCCCCTCGCTGAGAGGTGGG
Source organism: Thermogladius sp. (assembly GCA_023256015.1). Taxonomy (GTDB): domain Archaea; phylum Thermoproteota; class Thermoprotei_A; order Sulfolobales; family Desulfurococcaceae; genus Thermogladius. The sequence goes on along the minus strand of JAGDWK010000093.1, from coordinate 4,193 downwards.
CCGTCGTCTCTAGCCTCTACAGGGATAGCAGGCTCAGGAGCAGGATGTCCCCGCTCTCACCACTATCTCTAGCCGGGTTGACGAGCGTGGAGAAACTGGATGGCACCGCAAGGAACAAGGCCCTGCTCGGCAAGGCTCTTAGACACTACTTAAACTACGTAGTGACCGGTGACCAGGCCGAGAGACAAGCCGCCTTGTACTACGCAGGGAGGGTGGAGCCCGCTGCCCTCGAGCCACAACACAGAGCGATCCTAGAGAAGATACTGAGCGACGACCAGAGGCTTCTGCTTCACCTGGTCTCGAAGGTCTATCCGGACGACACCTTGGAGCTGATCTCGATGAAATTGTCGGATGTTTTCTCGACGAGAGGCCTCGACTACGTTGTACTTGAAAGGGCGATAAAGCTGAGCTACCGGGTCTTCGAGAGGGCGCGACGCGGTGTACCAGTCGGGGGCAGAAAAGTCAGGTCCGCCAGGGGGAGACTCGATGTAAGGTCAACGTTGTTCAACTACACTAGGTTTAACTACAGGATGGTGTTCGAGGACTTGCCGAGAAAAAGGAGCATAACGGCCGTCGTAGACGTCAGTGGGAGTATGCTCAGGTACAGTATGTGGACGCTGGTAGCGCTGGCTAGCGTGATAGAGCTTGTAGACAAGGTAGTCTTGTTCTGGGACAGAACCGAGGTCGTGAGACCTCCTGTGAAGAAGACAAGGCCCCTCATCTACAGGTTCCTTGAAAGAGTCTACACGCAGAGGTTCAAGGGGTATACGAATATCAGCCAGGCCATCAGAGTAGCGGTGAGTAGTCGCCCTGGAAGGATTGTCGTTCTCGTGTCCGATCTTCAGCAGACCGTGAGAGACGTAGACCCCTGGCTAGAAGTGCGGAACCTTATCGATAGAGGCATTAGAGTGGTCGTGGTCGCGCCGCCGAGACACAATAGGGATGTCTTGAGGAGGTTCGAGAGTATAGGTTGCGAGACGGTAATCGTTAAAAATCCCAGCAAGATACCCATTTACCTTAAAAAGAGGTTAAACATTAAAATCTAGACGCAGGCATATCAGGATCGAGTGCTTACAGGTGTGTTAGCGTGGCCTTGGACTTGAAAGAGATGCCGCCCGAGTGGAAGAAGTTCAGGTACAGGGGGAAGACCCTCGAAGAGCTGCTGTCCATGCCGATGGACGAGCTGATCGAGCTGTTGCCAGCCAGGGCTAGGAGGAGCCTGAAGAGGGGTTTCACGAAGGCCCAGATCAGATTGCTCGCGAAGATAAGGAAGATCAGGCAGAACCCCGACCTCGCGAAGAAAGCCGTCATAAAGACCCATGTGAGGGACATGATCGTGCTACCCGAGATGGTGGGGTTGACGATTGCCGTTTACAACGGGAAAGAGTTCGCCCCGGTGAAGGTAACCCCCGAGATGATAGGGCACTACCTTGGCGAGTTCAGCCCGACGACCAAGAAGGTCGTCCACGGAGAGCCGGGTCTCAAGGCGACCCGGAGCAGTATGTTCGTAGCCCTGAAGACGTAGGGTGGTCGAATGCCGACTTGGCACTACTCACTACAGTTGAGAGACGAGTCGAAAATTGCAAAGGCTGTAAGGTACGACATACCGGTCTCTATAAAGTACATGAGAGAAGTCGTCTCAGTCATCAGGGGGATGAAACTAGA
>JAGDWK010000093.1:0-2428 GCA_023256015.1 Thermogladius sp. | reverse complement strand
AGGGCTTTTGGTAGGGCGACTCCCAAGTTCCGTAGAACAACGAATGTGGAGGTCGTAGTTAGAGAGGCGAGCTGACATGGTGGGCTCGAGGGTAAAACAGTATTTCATAAACCTTGGGCTGAAGAAGACGATGATCGACCAGTTTCTAGCGAGCTACTTCGTTGACGCGGGCTACGCAGGTGTAGAGCTCTTCAAGACCCCTACAGGGCACAGGGTTGTGATATACGCTGAGTACCCCGGGAGGCTGATCGGTAGGGGAGGCTCGGTGATCAGGAAGCTCACAGCGATCTTCCAGACGAGGTTCGGGCTGGAAAACGTAAACATCACGGTTTCCCCAGTGACGGACGCAGACCTGAATGCCAGGGTCGTAGCGTTCCGCATAGTCAGAGCCCTCGAGAAAGAGATACCGTACAGAAGAGTTATGATGGCCATGCTGAAGAGGATCATGGACGCGGGAGCGCTCGGGGCCGAGATCGTGATCAGTGGTAAGCTCAGAGGCGAGAGAGCGACGTACGAGAAGATGAGAACCGGGAAAATTTACAAGGCGGGAGACCTGGTCGACTACATAGTGGACAGGGCTGTTGCTAAGACTCTGCTAAAGCCTGGTATATTCGGTGTTGAGGTCATCATCGTCAAACCGTCTATGCCGTTACCGGACCAGGTCGAGCTGAAACAGCTGAAACCCGAGGAGTTGCAGGAACTAGTGCAGCCCCAGGCCAAAGAGGGGGCACCAGTAGGGGGTGGTAGTAGTGAAGGCCAGTGAGATAAGGAAAATGCCGCCCGAGGAGAGAGTCAGGAAACTCGTAGAGCTCAGGATGGAGCTAGTCAAGCTGAAAATGCAGTCGCGGGTTGGGACTCTCACCAATACTAGTAGAATTAGGAACATCAAGAGGGACATTGCCAGAATCCTCACGGTCATGAGAGAGGAAGCCTTGAAAGAGAGCTCTGTAGAGGCGGTCACTAGAGAGGGGACTGGTGAAGGTAGTCCAGCGGTTGAGAATAAGCAGTAAGAACATCCTTTTCCACGAGATAATAGGCCTAAGAGTGAGGATCCTATCCTATACAGACACAAACCTCAACGGGCTCGAAGGAGTAGTAGTAGACGAGACCCTGAAAACTCTCCTCATAGAGACAGCGGGGGGCAGAAGGATCAGGGTTTTTAAACCGAGCGGTGTATTTGAATTTAAGCTCCCACACGGCGAGGTAGTGGTTATAAAGGGGGATTTAATTTTAGGTAGACCAGCTGAAAGGCTTAAGAGGTTGAAGAGGCGGTTAAAGTGAGCGCTGTGCAGGCCCGGGACGTGGGTATAAGGGGCGTGGAGCCGCCCAGCGAGACTTGTAATGACCCTAAGTGTCCGTGGCACGGTCACCTGAAGGTCCGCGGCGTTATTTTGACTGGCGTTGTTAAGAGCGCGAAGATGCAGAAGACTGTTGTGGTAAGGCACGACTACTTGTACTACGACCCAAAGTACAAGAGGTACGAGAGGAGGCATAAACACATCCACGCGCATCTACCACCCTGTATCAAAGTCAGAGAAGGGGATGTTGTAGTCATCGGCGAGACAAGGCCTTTAGCCAAGAGCGTGTCTTTCGTAGTCCTAGGCGTCGTGAAGAGAGGTGGTTGAAATGGGCGCGAAGAGAGCAGTAGCGGGGAAGCCCGCCTTCTCCAGGCGGAAGGTGAACACCGGTCTCCAGGTCGGGTCGAGAGTCGTTGTGACCGATAACAGTGGTGGGAAAGAGGCGATGATCATAGGAGTGCCAGGGTATAAGGGTAGGCTGAGAAGAGTCCCGCCAGCTGGAGTAGGAGACCTAGTAGTAGTGACCGTGAAGAAGGGGAGTCCGAGCGTCAGGAAGCAGGTCTTCAAGGCCATTGTAGTCAGGCAGAAAAGACCCTACCGAAGACCGAGCGGCGTGTGGGTGGCTTTCGAGGACAACGCCGTGGTCCTGTTAACACCCGAGGGGACCCCGAAAGGTAGCGAAATTAGAGGCCCAGTCGCTAGGGAGGCAGCGGAGAGGTGGCCTCAGATAGCGAACCTTGCCACGATGATAGTCTAGGTGGTATGAATGGCCTTAACCAGGTCTAAGAAGCCCTCTAAACAGCGAAAAGCCCTTTACAACGCGCCCCTCCACTTGAGGCACAAGTTCATGACGGCTAAACTTAGCGACGAGTTGGCGGAGAAGTACGGGGTTAAAAGGCTGCCCGTACGTAAGGGGGACACCGTTAAGATCCTGAGGGGTGACTGGAGAGGTCACGAGGGTAAAGTGGTCGAAGTCGACCTAAATAGGGGGCGCATCTTTGTCGAGGGTGTTCAAGTTAAGAAGGCAGACGGTACGCTTGTGTACTACCCTATACACCCCAGCAAGGTCATCATCACTAAACTAGACCTGAGCGACAAGTATAGGATGAGGATCATAGAGCGACGGAAGG
>JAGDWK010000063.1 GCA_023256015.1 Thermogladius sp. | reverse complement strand
CGGTATCAGCTATGAACTCTATCTCCGTTCTTAAATCCCTTTTAATAGGGTTTGCTACAATCCCTTTAACACGAACATAGCCCAATACCTACACCGTGTCACATTCATATCTATATGATCTCTCTACCCGTTATGAGAGTGGCGTCAGAGACTAAAAAGCTTTAATTATATTGAGTTTTCAAGTAAATGTGACCGGGGAGCCTCTAAGTCTTGCATAGATGACGCATTCCCAGCCCTTACGACAGATGATTAAGCTATCAAGACTCATAAAACAGTCTTAAGGAAGTAAAAACACTAAGGAACACAATTATCTCTAACAACAAACAAAGAGAAACGGCTCTTTGGCTAGTGGTTCGTAAGCACTAGCCATCTATAGGTATTGAAGCTCCGTGTATGTATGAAGCATACTTACTTGCTAGGAACGCTACAATCCATCCAACCTCCTCAGGCTTCCTGATCCTTCTAAGAGGTATTTGCTGGACGAATTCTCTGTAGACGGTCTCGTAGGGCTTGCCCTCTCTGGATTGTTGTCTTCGACCCCGAGTCGAACACGGGTTACAACAGTACAATACGCCAAGTCATGCTCGACCCCCGCCGAGGACGTGCTATCAAGGGGTCACAGTAAACCCGCCCTCCGGGAACATTGTCACGCCCCCTCCGACTACTACTACGTCAACGGTCAGTAGCACTACCACTGCGACTACAGTATATGTCACAGTCACAAAGACAGCAACCGCCACAACCACATTGACATCTACGGTAACGTCGACCCTGACGCAGACCATCACGGTCGGGCACAACTCAACGCTCACGCAGACGATGACGGTGACTCAGACAAACACCGTTGAAAACCCTGTCATAGCACAAGCCAGCAAGGCCGCCTCAACTCTCGTGAGCACCGGCTACGTCTTCGTCATAGGCTTCCTCGCGCTGACAACAGCTGTAGCCGCATCAGTGAGTATCTTAGCTCACAGACCCCTCTTCAACACGATCAAGAGAATTGAGGAGCTAAGAAAGAGAATCCAGGACTTCCTCACGGCCTCGTAGCCTCCTTCTCGACGTAGCCCAATCTCCTCGTTATCCAGGCTATTTGCGTACCCGGGAGACGTGGGGGCGCTGTAGTATACTAAGAGCACTACATCAGCGGTTTTAGCCCCCCAACGCCGGGCATCTCCACGAGCGTGCTCCGGGCTTCTCCGAGCTTGCCGCTGCTCAGGGGGCTCTTTAGAGCTGCGCCGACGTCTATTCTGTGAAAGTCCCTTGCGAGCTCCTGTATCCTCGTTGCCATCCGGTTCCGCGTGGTAGCAGGCCTAATGGGCTCAGCCAGCTCTTCCTCGCCTAGCTTCGGCACGGACGGGCTTCACGCTCTCCAGCTCCTTCTTCAAGTTCGCGTGGGCCCCGTTCCGACCTCTCTCCGACCCAGCCGTGACAACGACCGTTCCCTCGCCGCCCCTAGGTGCAACAGGGGAGGAGGGTGCGGGTGTTTTTCAAGGGTTTGAAGAGCCGTGGGAAAAACAAGCTTGGATACATGATCACTCGTTGGAAACTAGAGATTTTCCAGTACTGTTTCATGAACCCAGATTCAATGGTTTAAAATTTGAAAAGCCTCCTCTCCATCATCTCCCAAGCATGGGTCCACAACCTCTCAACGTCTACGGTAATTCCTAGTATCTCAGCGATCTCGCGGTCTATATTCTGGAAGTGCGGCTTTAGCGCCTTGAACATCTCAAGCTTGGTGTCACCGACCTCCTCGTCCTCCTCCTCGCTATCTGGCAGTGTCATAAGTCTCCTTGCTTGGTTTTCAAGTTCTTCGAATAACTGAGCCAGCTTGTTAACGCGGGTCTGATCGATAGCTTTAACGTTCAGGATTGGCATCCGCTCGACAACGCTCACATCTAGACCTAGGGGTCCCTTAGCTATATACCTGGCATTCCGCTCAAGCCAAATCCAGCTAAAGGTTGAATTCAAGTAGGCCATGAGAGCCTTAACCTCCTTTTTACCAAGCGTGGTATCGTCCTTGACCTCCTCGTCGACCTCGAATGGATACGTAATACGAACCTTAGGTATGAACGCTATAATGGCATCGTAGGTAACAAACGGATAGTCGACAAGGAAGAACTGCGGCTTATAACGTGGCTGGTAAACGGCCATCAACGGCGTTGGTTTGTATCCTCCGAGGTCGTACCAGCCGTAGAACCCCTGTGACCCCGCCTCCACTCTCGCCTTACGCGCCTCGACCTCTCTAGCCTTGCACGCCTCGGCCTGACTGCAACTCTTGCCCCCGCCCCTAGTGCCTCTTATCTGAGTCCTGCACTCCTTTTCACCCCACTCCACGTACTTGCGTAGAGGCTCCGGCAGTCTCTCCCTCTCCTCGTGTAGCACTAGTATGTATGCGTCTCTCCGCCCCCCGTCCTCCTCCTGATAAGCTCCCAGTCGCGCTTCGTGAAGGTAAACGTTTTAATGTACTGGGCCCGGGTGATAGCTGGCACCAGATACCTTCCCACGGCTTCCCTGAAGCCTTTAACTTTCCTATCCCAATCGTCGATCTTGCGCTCGCTGAAGTAGAAGAAGTCCTTAGCACCTAGGTCAGGTCTTCTCTTGTGGTTTAAAGCCCATACAGAGTAAAAGCTGTTACCCCTGCTGGGTTCAAACCACTCGCCTAGCCTGATCATCAGCTTGCCCTCACCAGCCAGCTTCTCAAGCGTGTTGACTACATCCTCGACACCGGCAAAAAACAGGCTTATCCACTTCCTGTCCCTCGGTATCTCGCCCTGCCTCACCTGCCTAAACCATACCCCGTATTCTTTCTGGCACTTAGCTAGGGCTTCGGCGTCTATGGAGCCGTCGTCCTTTATAGAGCCCTCGATGCAACGCAGGGCGCTTTCCAAGGCTTTCCCAGCGTCTAGATCTCCACCGCCGACCCTAGGCGGCACCCTTATCAGGGTGACGGTGTTGTTATTGCGGGCGTTCCCGTCCGGCTCTTTCTCGGCCAGCAATATGACCGTTGAGATGAGGGCGTCGAAAAGCCTGAACGAAAGGTCTATTAAGGCCACTAGCCTGAAGTTGTCGAGCAGGAACCTGCCGAAGTCCACGCCGTAGTCTGTCTGCAACCACGTATTGGATATTATCATGCCGATCCTCCCCCTGTCCTTGAGGAGGTTTTTAGCCGCGTGCATTACCCAGTAGACGTAGACCCCCGGCTCCCGGCCGCGCATCACGTCGGCTTTCAGGTTGTAATTCTTCAGCTCCTCGCTTAGTTGTTTCTCTATGAGTCTTCTTGTCTCCTCTGGTATCTCGACCCACCTAGTATACGGGGGGTTACCTATGACTGCGTCGAACTCCCCGCCAGCTCGCTGGAGCCGAGCATCCGGCGACTCAGCGCGAAATAGTCATTGGTGTATATGTGGAGCTCGGATATGGGGCACCTTGGCTCCATGAGCATTAGGTGTATGCCAGCGAGGTGCGAGGCGAACGTGTTGATGTCGACGCCGTATAATTGGTCTAGTACCTCTTGGTTCTCGTTGTAGCCCTTTGTACATGAGGGGTACTCAGGCTTGTCGTAATCCTTGTTAAACTTGAGCCACAGTAACCTCTTGTAGGCCTCTATGAGGAATGTGCCGGAGCCGCACCCTCCGTCGAGGACTCTGTCGCTCTTAGACCTGACGGCCCACCTAACGATCAGCCTAGCTATATATGGCGGGGTATAGAATTGACCCAGCTGATGTCTCTCCCGGGACGGCAACAGATTCTCACATACGTAACCTACTATACCAGGCAGGTTCTTGAGCACTTCTTTCCAAGAGTCCGCTAGGTCTATGATGGCGTTGACCCGGTTGATGGACTCTGCGCCGCTGAGAATGATTTCATCGTATAGACCGGTCTCGAATATCGGCTTGAAATCCTTAACCTCGAGAGCCTTCTCGATGTTCGAAGACGCGAGTCTGAACACGGAGTTGAGTACTTCTATCACATCGGATGTGGAGAATATGCGAATTTTTTTACCGTCGACCGCGACGTCCTCCCCGAGGCGCACGGGCTTCAGCTGGGGGATGAGCCCTCCGTAGTGGAGCTCTAAGATCTTGTATGCCAGTATCTTGTTAGCGAGGACGTACGTCATCATCTTCGTGAGGTTGTCAAAGGATATCAGATCCTCTACTTTCTTGGACTCCCGGCACAGAGGTATAGACGTGGTGTCTATCCCCCTGGTCTTACCGACTTCATCACATAGGTCTTTTACTCCTCTCCTAGACACACTTGACAGGAGCTCGTAGACTTTTTCAGGCTTCGGTCTCCCAGCTTTGTCGAGGCCCTCTTCTATCTTCTCCTTCAGGTACTCACACAGCACCCTAGCGTTATCTGGGCACCTCAGCTCTAGCAAGCCACTACTGAGGAGACCGTACTGGTAGCCCGCTTTAACAGCTTTATCGAAGAGCCTCAGAAAGTATTCCCTATTCCTTAGGATCTCGCTTTTAACAGCACCGCCAACGTACTCGTGCAGGCTCTCAATGGAGCTCCGAAGCTGGTCTACGAACGCACTGTAGAATTTAGCGGTAGGTATGTCCGGTCGTGACATAGCGTTCATCCTAGTCGCTTTTGTTGGCTTTCAGGAACTTTAGTAGCCCTGCCTCCTTTCCTTTCTCTCTCGCCGCTCCTGTCTTCAGGAGCTCCACGGTAAGGCTGTCGATCTCGCGGATTATATCGCTGAGGGCTTCCCGTAGCGCACCCCTGAGCCGCCCAACCTCCTGTGGTGTCAGGAAGCCTTGTTGCTCGAGCTTGGCGTCGTATTTTAGGCTTGCGAGTATGCTTGGCAACTGGCTGGACGCCCTCCTAGTGGCATCCTCGCCCAGCTCGGCCAGCTTTCTATGCAACGCGTTGCTGGGGTCGTACTTCGGTATGGGGAACTCGAGCGGCTTCTTGTGAATGTCGCGCTCGCCGAAAGCCCCCCTAGATTGGAGGGGTTTTATTAGGTCGTCCAGCACGCTTGAATTGAGGACGGCGGCAAGGTAGAGTGCCTCCTCGCGGTTGTCGGTCTCGAACCGGTACAGAGTACTTTCGATTACGACTCCGTTCAAGACGTACCCGCCAGCATTAATGGGCTCGTTGACCACGACGCTCGACGCGAGGTGCGTCCCCGACCTTAAGTACACCACCTTGTACTTCTTGCGCGGGTTCTGGCCTGTCAAACCCCCCTGATAGTCTATTCGTTCATAGATATCCATCTTCTCTTCCTTCTCCCCCCTGACCTTGCCCCATACCTCCTCTGCTTTTCTAAGCCACTCGGCTAGGTGCGGGTACCCTTGTTGCCTGGCCTCCTCCTTCCTCAGCAGTTTGAAGCCGTCGGACGCGGGTACTATCGGTAGCACCGCCGTATTAGGTGGCAGGTGCTGGAAGGGCAGTACTTCGGCGCTTGTAAGCACCCCGTAGATGAACTCCCGCTCCACAGGTATTGGACCCACGTGCGCCCTGACCTTGCCCCTAGCCTCCGCCCTTCTAGACGTCTGGACGACCACGATTTTTGGATCCGAGGAGTCCACAACGTCGACGAACCAGCACGGCTGGGGGACAATCGTCGCGCCCTGATAGAAGTCTCCGTAGTAGTCGCTCCTCCTGCCGTGGATATCGTACTTCTCATAGTCTAGGAACGATCTAGACCCTATGACGTTCAGGTACAGTTTCCCCCTCTCCATCTTCAGGTACCCGCCCTCACGAGCCTCGCTCAACGAGATGACCTTGTGGCGGTCGTCGGGCAACCTGCCGGAGACCCTTAACGCCTCGACCGGGTACTTTACCTCGGTTCCCACTTCACCTCACCTTTCGGGCTATTATCGCGCACGTGGGCACGTAGAACAAAGGCTCGACCCCCTCGCAGTCGATGACTAGTTTAAACTGGTACTTAACACGCGCGACGCTACCACGCCTAAACGCGTCGTGCTGGTCGGCGCTGAAGATAGACCTAGGCATCACGAACCCGATCATCCCGTTGTCCCTTAAGTATAGATCCAAGCATCTAACAAAGAACAGCGTCGCCATCTCCATGTGGGTGATCAAATGCTCGTCTGTAACCAGCCGGTAGACGTCTTTAACCAAGTACTTTACCTTGGCTTGGTAGTCCGGGTTCACTATGTACCTGTAGGCTATCCACGGGGGGTTGCCGACGACGTAGTCGAAGCTGTTCTTGAATAGTACCGGTACCACGTGGCTCTTGATCACTGGGATCCACACGCTATCTACACCCTTGTTCCTTAGGTCTAGGAGCCTGCTGTACAGGTCTCTAATCAGTTTTTCCTCGGCCCCGGACAGCCGGTACTTGCCTATTATCTCCCGCACCAACCCGTGATCTACGCTATACCCGCTCTCCAAGGGCGCTCTGAGCTCGCTGAGCAACTGCAATACCGACTTGTCCTCGACTAGCCCCAACGGTATCTGGAAGTCGTCTATGGCTGTGGGAACCCTAACCACCTCCACGGTCTCCATCCTGCCTCCGACCTCGACGAATACCCTGTCCCTGAGCTCCTCGGCCGTCACCACGGAGTTGGCCATGTATATCGGTATCTCTATGGGCTCGCCGCCCTTGTACTCCAAGAGGCCTACCACGGCTAGCGCTATCATGTAGTTCGTCCTAGCCGTCAGCACTGCCAGCGCGTCGATGTCGAACCCGACCACGTTCGAAGTTATCTTCTTGAGGGCAACACGCGCGACCTCGCCGGTCACGTGCTCGTTGCTCCTCCTAAGGTACTCGCCGAGCCTCTGGATGACCAGCGACAGGAAGGTGCCCGTGCCGACGCCCGGATCCGAGATCCTGAGGTCCAGAGGATCTTGGCCGCGCTTCTTCATCTCGACAAATCCCTCAACGGTCAGCCCCAGCTCGTCGAGTACTAGCTCGGCTAGCCAGTCGGGCGTGGAGTATATGCCGAGCTTCTGCCTTACCTCCTTCCTGGGAACCAGCTCCTCGTAGAGCAATTTGAACATGTCCCTAGCGGTCTTCAGGTCTAGCGTCAGGGCCTCGACGTCGTACTCGTCGAGCTTGTCGATGACGTCGCGTAGAGCCGCGTATATTTCGCCGTTCCACTCGTCGAGGTACCAGCTGAAGACCTCCCCCTCTAGGAAGTTCCTGATGCCGTACCACGAATAGACGGCGCCAGACTCGAGGAAAAGTAGCTCGTCGCGGAGATTCTCGGGGCTACCCGTGGCGCCCTTTAGAGCCCTGATGTACGTGGACGCCGCGGAGTCGTGAAACCTAGCGGCGACCTCCGCGGCAAGCAACTTCAATACTATGGAGTAGTACGTTTGAATGGCGTAGAACAGCTTTACGCCGTCGACCCCCTTCAGCTCGCCTCCCTCGAAGCCGTAGAGCTCCGCTATCTTCCTCAACTCCTCCCCCGAGATCGGGTACGCCTGCGACACCGCCTTGAGCCACTCCTCGAACAGCCTCCTAGTCCTCTCAGACCTCGGGTTGGCCAGCGCGCGGTACAGCGCCTTCACAGCCTTCTTGGCTACTTCGCTCTGGTAGCCGAAGTCCGACGCCAGCACTCTAGCGTCGATCTTCTTCCTGTACGTGGCCAAGACAGACCTGATCATCCTCCTGATGTAGTCGACCCCCCTCTCAGACCGCAGATCGTAGAAGCCTACGCTTGGCTCTACTCTGAACTCCCCGGTCTCCACGTGGTACTCTACGAAGACGACCCCGTAGCCGTCGAGTATCACGCCCACGAGCCTCGGCGACAGCTTTGCCTCCCTAGCCCTAGATATCAAGTCCCTGACCCAGCCTTCATCGAGCAACTTGGGGATGTAGACCTCTCTGAGCTTGTTTACAGCCTCATCCCTCTCCCTAGTCCTCAAAGCCCCCGGCTTCTTGTACTCGAACACCGTGAGCCCGTACAGGGCGTCTACCCTCCCGTACGACGTAGCATAAGTACCCGCGCCAACCCTGTACTCGTATTTAGGTCTCGGCACCCCGAGCTTGATCCACACGTGCTCCCAAAGGACTTCCTCCACTCCTACTTTAAGGTCCTCCTCGGTGCCTTTACTTACCTCGACCTCTCTGGCGACCTCCAAGATCTTACTGAGTACCTCATCTAAACGCACAGTAACAGTAGCGGCTTTAGTCAACCGACCCCCTCCCCCCACACTTTTAGTGTTGCAAAGTCAAATTAAAAGCGGGGACGTATTGTCTACAATCTCCGCGTTTTTAAACTCCGCGATACAGCATTTGGAGAGTGGAGAAGCCGTTCCCCATCCTAGGTTGTTATAGGTCTTGCTAGGACGGGTTGTGCCTCTACACCGCGCTTCACTGTGGCTACGAGCCACTCCACGCGGGGGTCATGGGCACCCTTCGGGAGGCCGACGGCACGACCCCCCACATCTAGGATGTACTTCCTCGCTATGTTCATGGCCCC
>JAGDWK010000087.1 GCA_023256015.1 Thermogladius sp. | reverse complement strand
CTACGAGACGCTTGGAAACTTGAAAGTGGGCAGCTTCATAGTCATAGACAACGAGCCCTGTAGAGTAGTAGAGATGTCGAGGGCGAAGACGGGGAAGCACGGGAGTGCCAAAGCCCACGTTGTGGCGATAGGCCTCTTCAGCAAGGCTAAAAAGACGCTGGTCGCACCCGTGGACACGCAAGTGGAGGTCCCGATCATCGAGAAGAGGGTTGGGCAGGTCATAGCCGACATGGGGGACAAGGTTCAAGTGATGGACTTGGAGAGCTACGAGACCTTCGAGGTGGAGAAGGAGTTCATAGACGAGAAGATCAGGGACAAAGTCCAGACAGGCGTCGAGGTGGAGTACTTCTCGATAATGGGTAGAAGGCTCATCGTTAGGTTGAGGTAGCTCACTGCAGGTCTGGTATGAAGTCCGGTTTTGCCGCCAGCCTGATCAGCGGTATTGACAGCCCTGGCTTCGGGTGCTTCGAGAACTCGAACCTGTCCTCGCTTAGAGACGCCACTATATAGTTGGTGTTCTTCAAGTCCTCGGCCTCTTTACCCTCGGCTATGTAGTAGTAGAACACGGGTATCCCGTAGTACTTGTAGTAGTCCCTGAAGACCCCTAGAATCCCCAAGACCACCTTGTCGCCCGTCTCGAACCTCAGGATGTAAGAGGCCCCCTGGGGCATGGAGATAGCGGCGGCGAGCCTTACGAGGTCAGCTAGGCTGCCCAGCTTGACCGGCACCACCTTCTCTAGGGACTCCACCATATACGCTGTACCTCTTGTACAAGTGCCTGTAGAGTCTATAGAACGTCCTGGAATTTAAACCGATAGTCCTAGGCGCAGACCTAAGGAGGCCTCTCGGTATCACGATAAACGCCTCCTCTAGACCGTAGTGCTTGTAGATTATCTCGCCCTCGGGGTTGATCACTATCGTTGGGAGGGCGTAGACCGTGCCGTCCCTCCTCACGAACCTGCTACCCGGAACCAGAACCCACACCCTGTAGATCAACGCCAGGCTCTTCGACAACTCGATGTAGTTCTTAGGCGGTTCTACTTGCGGGAGCGCCACTATAAGCAGGTTCGCGTTGTTCTCCGTAATGAACCTCGCTATCTCGGGGTAGAATAGCTCGTCTTCTATTAACGTGTTAAAGACGAGCCCTTTGTCTACGAACATCGGCAGGTCCACCCCCTTCGAGAGACCGAGCCTCCTCTCCTTCTCGTTGAGCACGAGCTTCCTGCGGGTAGCCAGGCCTTCTTCGAGCTCCCACGAGGTGTAGGCCGTGGAGACGTATATCTTGGAGGAGACCCTCTCGAAGTAGCCTGGGAGGACGATGTTTACGCCGTAGTGGTCCGAGAGAGTGACCAGGGTATTGATGTAGCTCGACTCCCTAGTCAGAGCGAAGAACTTGCGTAGGTCGTCTCTTCGGATCACGTCGTATAACTGGATAATGGGGCCGTACGGCTGCATGTAAGGCAGGACAATCGTGGAGACGTTGTTCTCGCTTGCGTAGAAGACTATTTTCCTCGTGGCTTCCAGGTTGAGCCTCAGCCCGGCCTCGTGGACGCTCAGGTGAGCTACGGCCAGTAGCCCCCCGGAAGGCGCCTCCTTGCCCCCCACAAGCTCTACTTTCATCCACCGGGTCCTCGCGGGGGCCTATTAGCTCTCCCTCCCGCAGTAGAACGAGTACCTGTCCCTGAGCTTGCTCAGTAGCTCGTCGTTGTTCAAGACCAGGCTGTGGAGCTCGCTGTATATCGCGTTGAGCACGCTCGAGTAGTCCTCTTTACCGGTTGCTACGTCGTCCATTTTACTCTCCAGCAGCCTCGTAGCCTCAACGCCGATCATCGGGGTTTTAGTCCAGCTCGTCCTCCCCGAAGCGTTGTGCGGGAACAACTCTTTGAACAGGAACTCCGCTACCATCTTGCCCTTTTTAGCCACTATTAGCCTGTTCTCTCTAATAATCACGTAGCCTCTCTCCACGAGGGTAGACAGGATTTTCGCGTAAGTACTCGGCCTACCGATCCCTTTCTCCTTCATCCACGAAACGACCTCGTGCGTTTTCGGGAGTGGGGGCTGAATGAATACCACGTCTTTGACGACCAGTTTCACCGGCGTCTCGACCTCCGGCAGTCTGTTCTTGGGGTCTACAGTAAACGGCTTGTACATGTCCAAGAAGCCCGGCTCGACCACGTCTACGTAGTCGGTTTGCTCCAGCGAGACTTTTTTCGCACACTCGCCCTCCGCTCCGTCCTTTAGACAAAACTCCAGCCCGTACTTCTCGGCAAGAACCTTCGCCGCCTTCATCTGGCTGGCAATGAACCTCCTGAATATAAGGTCGTACAACTGGTAGTGCTCCCTCCTCAACTGGATGGGGAAGTCCAGCACTCCCTCCCTTACAAGTTCCCTCAGGCGCTCGGCGTCGATAGGCCTGGTGGGTCTTATACACTCGTGTGCCCCGCCCGTACCCCACTGCCTGGGCTTGAACAGGGCTGTGTCACCGTACTTCTCCTCAATGTACTGCCTCGCCACAGCCAAGCCCGCATCGCTTACTCTGGTGCTGTCGGTCCTGTGATACGTTATCAAGCCTACCTCGAACAGTTCCTGTGCGATATTCATGGCCAAGGAGGCCGTGAAGCCCAGGGTTCTCGAGGCTTCCGCCAGCAGGGTGTCTGTCGTGAACGGGGGCGGGGGGTCCACCTCTCTCTCATCGTGCCTCAGTTTTACGAGCCTCACCTCCACGTTATTTATGAAAGACTTCGACAGCTTATCTCTCACCCTCTTAGAGGCGACCTTGGGGTCCCTGCTACCTAACTCCCTCTTAGAAAGTTCCCTGAGGATACCCGGGAATCCCCTCTTCTTTAATGGTATCTCCACCCTCTTCTCAACGCCGTTGTGAGAGAGTATCACTGAGAGCCTGTACCCTCTAAGCTTACTTTTTTTCATCACACCTTCGAGTATGTACATGAGGACGGGGCTCTGCACCCTCCCTGCGCTCCAGTTGTAGTTAGGCCTGCAACAGTCGCGGACGCTCTTGATCCCCCTCTTGGGGTTGTGCATTTCTTCGTAGCAGTATTGGACCCACAGGTACTTCTGGAGGATAGCGGAGAGCGTGAAGCCGACCCACCTGTCGTCGAGCCTCCTCACGATCTGCGCCTTCACCATGTTGAGGTCTATGTCCTCCGGGTTCGCGATGGCGTTCAGGATCGCCCTCTTCGTGACCTCGTGGAACCTTATCCTCTTAATGTTCCTGTTGTAGGGCCTTAGTAGTACCGTTAGATCCCATGCTATCTTCTCGCCCTCGGTATCCGGGTCTGTGCCCACTAGGACGAGGTCTACCTCCCTGGCCAGCTCTCTCAGCACGTTTATCACCTCGAGCTTCCGCAGCGCTATCTTGTCGCAGAGAGCCTGTTCTTGGGGCTCATCTGTGAACTGGCGCCCGTCCTCGCACTTCTTGATGTCCGTGTAAATCGGGATGAACTTAGACCCGTCTCTCAAGATACCGTAGACGCTCTCGTCATCCACGTCTCTCCCGGCCAGTTTCTCGAATATTAGGTCCCTGTTCTTGCTCGCTACTAGGTCGTATACGTGTCCCCCGCTCGCGACGATCGTGAGGATGTAGTTGCCGGTGGCCACTTCGTAGGCGAGCAAGCCCTTGCCCAGGATCCTGATAGAGGGCCTTCCGAAGAACCTGGCTATCGTCCTAGCCTTGTTCGGGGACTCGACTATCAAGAGCGTGGACTTGACCAGCTGGTGCACCTTGCTCTCTTTCACCTCCCCCTTCATGACCCTCAGTACTTCCTCCCTGTCCCTGTCTATCTCGGACACCACCGCGTCCAGGTCCACGTCCTTCAAGTCCTTGAACTGGAAGTCTTCTAGAACCCACCTCAGCCTCCTAGCGAGCCCCCTAAGAAGCCTGACGTCGTCGACCACAAGCACAGACAGCCCCTTCGTCAGCCCGCCGGGGTACAGCCTACTGGTTCTACCGCTAGCTTGGATGTAGGTCGTGTAGTCCGGTATCATGATGTACTGCTGCCCGTCCTCCGTCACCAGCGCGACCTCGCCCACGCTGCTCAGCTTGCTCCTCACGTCCTCCCTAGACAGAAGCCTCCTGGCGTACTCGAGGGCGGTCGTCAAGTCCCTTAGTAGGGGGGTCTCCTCGACCTGCTCGCCGCTGAGCTTCTTCCTGAAGTCCTCCCTGACTCTGAAGAGCGCTGCGCCGCTGAGCCTCCTGAACCTAGAGGACAGCCTGCCAAAGATTTTCTCCAGGTCGCGTTTCTCGTCTCCTTCAACGACCTCTAGAAGGGCCGCTATTAGCCTCAACAGGTCTATTGGGGAGACGTCCTCGAGCTTGCTGCTGAACTTGTGGCGGGGTACTCCAGCGAATACTGCGTACCTTACTCTAGCAGGCATGTCAAGCCCTCTCACCAGCGTCCCGTAGTAGACCGCGACGCCGACTAAGACGTCTACATCCCCTCTCTCGAACTCGGAGAGTATCCGCGGCGGCCTCTTACTGTGGAAGGACTCCGCTTTAACACCGCGCTCCCTCAACAACCCGGCTAGTTTGTCGGCGTACTCAACGCCCTTGTCGACGGGGACGAAAACGAGCCCGCCGCTACCCAGTTTCGAGACCAGGTCTATGACTGTCTCCTCCACACTCTTCTCGGGTACAGTGTACGTGTCCACTATATTCCTCAAAGCCTCGGGTCTCGAGCCTGCCACGAAGCCCATGAAAACCTTGAATAGCTTCGGGTAGACTCCTCGAGGCCTACCGGTCGCGGTGTTCACCACTAGTACCGTGTCTATTCTCCTCCTTACCTCGCTCAACTTCTTTTCCAGTTCCTCGACTTCCTTCTCGAGCTTCGACCTTTCATCGTCGCTCAGCCTCCTAGCCAGCCTCTGCGTCGCCCTGACAAGCCTAATACCCTCCTCTATCTCGTCCTCTGTGATACCTACCAGCCTCATCACGGTGGACACGGACCGCTTGCTCCTCAAGACCGCGTCGACGTCGTCCATTACTACCAGCTTGTACTTGTGCCTACTCAGTACTTCGACGTTGTCCTGGAGGAACCTGTTAGTCACTAGCAGCACGTTGAAGCTACCCTCTTCTATAGCCTTCATCGCCTTAGCCCTCTCCTCCTTCCCCATCCTACCGTAGACGTAGACTATTCTCACGCAATCGCTCCCGGCGCTCTCTTCCTCAGTGCAGAGGCGGACACCCGCGTTCTCCGCAAGCTCTTTGACCCTACTAATGGACTGGGACAGCAGTACTACTGTGGGGAAGGCGACTACTACCTTGTACCCCCTGTTCTTCGAGACCAGGTAGAGCGACATCACTAGGGAGAACAGGGTCTTACCCATACCCGTCGGCGCGACGATGGTGAACGAGACCCCCCTCAGTACCCGCCTAGCCCACGTCTTCTGGGCGCTCGAGGGCCTCGAGCCCTTCGTAGCCCTGGCGAAGAACTCCTCGAACTCTCTAAGGGCCTCCTCCTCCTCGAGGAGTCTCTTCAGCCCGCCCTCTCTGTTGGCCAGCCTCTCGTAATACGTCTTGAAGAGGTCTAGGTCCTCCAGCCCCGCCCCCGACTCGTCGACCATCTTCTTAAGCTCAAAGAAGTCCTCGTCTCTCAAACACGACTTGCAGGGGGCCCTGTAAAAGAGGCGTAGGTCGTCGATGTCCCTACCACAGTTAGGACACGCGTGCCTGTAAACGGCTATTGGCTCGTCCAGCCTCTTTAAACCAACCTCCATGGAACCAGCCATTGTTTTCTATGTGATAAACCGTTGAAGGACAGCTTATATAACTTTCCTCCTACAATGGACAAGCAAAAACTTTTAGCCGACAACCCCACGCGTCTTCACGACTTTGTCCGGGTATATCACGATACCCTTGTCTGTTATCTCGAACGGGTGCCTCTTCAGGCTGTGGCTGGTGCCCCTCATCTTCCAGACGATAACGCTCCTGATCAGCTCCCCATCGACCTCGTCGAGGTCGAGCCTGACGATACCGTCCGCCGCGTGTTCTACACCCGGGCCGCCAAACCCCCTCTCCGTCACCGAGACCTGTGACACCAGCATTGACGTGGTGCCTGTACCCGAGAGCACCTTCTTCAACGACATTATCACGCTCCTCGCAACTGACGGTTTAGTCAAGTACAGCGTTGAGACACTGTCTATCACCACCCTCATCGCGTTCACGTCTTTGATAGCCGTCTTCACGACGTCCACGAGCTCGCCTACGTCTGTCGGGTCTTTGACGACGTACTTCTCCCTCTTCGCGGCCTCCCCGATCCCCCCGGTGAACGCGTCAACTACTGCGAAGACCCCTTGTTGCTCGTACTGCTTTACATCCCAGCCGAACTGCTTCATGTTGACCCTGACCTGGACCGGGTGCTCCTCTAGAGCCACGTATACGCCCGGCTCGCCCATCTGTAGCCCGTTCCACAGGAACTGGCTCGCCATTATAGTCTTACCCGTGCCGGGCCCGCCGCTCAGCAGCACCACGTTCCTCTTCGGGATACCGCCGTTCAGTATCTCGTCGAACCCCGGGATACCCGTCTTCACTCTCTCGACCATCTCTGACCACCGCCAGAGCCGCAGCATTAATCACTCTGGAAAAACAGTATTAAAAACCTTGTACCGTGGAGGTGGTCTGCTCGTCTCAAACCAAGTACACGCGGGTAGACGAGCCCGTTCTCTACATGGCTCGCTACTCACACGCCGCGACCGGGTGGAGCTCGCCTACGGGGTGTTAAATTATAATAACGGATTATCGCCCTAATTACAGACTGGACTAGAGGTGCTTCTCCGTGAGTAAGACCGGTGAGGTTAAGCTCAGGGTGCTAGAGGCGAGAACCAGCGACGTGGGCAGGAAGATCGCGAGGATGGACGAGAGGGTCATGAGGAGCCTCGGTGTAGAGTCGGGCGACTACATCGAGGTCATAGGGCCGAAGGGCTCTGTGGTAGTGAGAGTACTGCCCGCTAGACCCGAGGACGCGGGGAAGGAGGTGATAAGGCTGGACGGCTACATAAGGAATAAGATCGGCGTCGGGATAAACGAGTACGTCACTGTGAGGCCCGCTAAGATCGAGCCGGCTACAAGAGTCGTCTTAGCACCCGTGGCGCCCGAGGGTTACGGTTTCTACGGGATCTCCCTAGACCCGAGCTACGTGAGGCGCCTCCTGCCGCCCTACACTCCTGTGAGCAGGGGGGAGATAATCGTCATACCGTTTTTCGGCATGGAGTTGAAGATGGCTGTCGTGAGCACGCAGCCTACGTCGAACGTGTACATAACCGAGAACACCGAGATAGTGATCAGAGAAGAGCCGGTTAAGGAGGAGGCCGTCGCAAGGGGTATACCCAGAGTCACTTGGGAGGACATAGGCGACCTGGAAGAGGTCAAGGAGAGGATCAGGGAGATCGTCGAGCTCCCCCTTAGACACCCGGAGCTCTTCAACAGGCTGGGTATAGAGCCCCCGAAGGGGATACTGCTTTACGGCCCCCCCGGTACTGGCAAGACGCTCCTAGCCAAGGCGCTAGCCAACGAGATCGGGGCCTACTTCATAGCGATCAACGGCCCAGAGATCATGAGCAAGTTCTACGGCGAGTCGGAGGAGAGGCTTAGAGAGGTGTTCAAGGAGGCCGAGCAGAACGCTCCGGCCATAATCTTCATCGACGAGATCGACAGCATAGCGCCGAAGAGGGAGGAGGTCGTAGGAGAGGTCGAGAAGAGGGTCGTAGCGCAGCTACTCACGCTGATGGACGGTTTGAAAGAGAGAGGCAGGGTCATAGTAATAGGCGCCACTAACAGGCCCGACGCGCTGGACCCGGCTCTGAGGAGGCCGGGCAGGTTCGACAGGGAGATAGAGATACCACCCCCCGACAAGAGGGCTAGGAGGGAGATCCTCGCCGTCCACACCAGGAACATGCCCCTCGCCGAGGACGTGGACTTGGGTAAGCTAGCCGAGATCACGCACGGGTATACGGGAGCAGACCTCGCAGCGCTAGTCAAGGAGGCTGCCCTCGCGGCGTTGAGGAGGTTCGTGAAGGAGGAGAACATCGACCTCAACCAGCCCATACCGGCTAGCAAGCTCGAGAAGCTCAAGGTGACGATGGGCGACTTCCTGAACGCGCTTAAACTCGTACAGCCCTCCCTAATCAGGGAGGTCTTCGTCGAGGTACCGGAGGTCAGGTGGAGCGATATAGGAGGTCTAGAGGACGTCAAGCAGCAGCTCAGGGAGGCTGTCGAGTGGCCGCTCAAGTACCCGGACGTCATCAGCAAAATGGGTATAGAGCCGCCGAAGGGCATCCTCTTGTACGGCCCTCCAGGCACTGGTAAGACCCTGCTGGCCAAGGCCGTGGCGACGGAGAGCGGCGCCAACTTCATCGCCATAAGGGGCCCCGAGGTGCTGAGCAAGTGGGTCGGCGAGTC
>JAGDWK010000081.1:7025-8448 GCA_023256015.1 Thermogladius sp. | reverse complement strand
GCCGGCCCCATCACGTCGTCCACGAACTTCACTTGGACACCGCTGTACTTGCTCAAGAGCTCTGCGTGCTCCTCTAGAGTGGTGAAGTCGCGCTCCCCCGGCCTCCCTTGGTGAGACCCGAGAACGAGGGCTGGCTCGTACTTGTCGACAATCTCTTTAATGTACTTCGCGTGGACCCTTATCCGCCTGTCGTCCAGGATTTTCCCAGTCTCGGGGTCTATAGGCGAGTTGACGTCTATCCTCATGAAGACCTTGCGTCTAGTTATATCCAGGTCTTTAAGTGTCGGAAGGTCGAGGAGGGTGCTGTCCATTGATCCACCGTACATAGATGATTTCAGGCTCTCGTATATAAGTCTACGTTAAAAATTTATTTAAATGAGTAAAAAAGACATAGGAGAAGATTAGAGAACGGAGTTTATGTAGGTGATTAAAAGAGTAGAAAAAATAAAAACGATGTTATGTAATATACTCTTTAAAGGCTATTGCTCGTGTTGGGCACACGCTAGTACAGAGCCCGCAGCCATAGCACTTGTTTATGTCTACTCTCGCGACCCTCTTGCCTTTCTCGTCCGGTAGCACGTGTACGGCGTCATAGTTACACACCTGCTCGCAGAAACCGCAGCCGATG
Organism: Thermogladius sp.; assembly: GCA_023256015.1. Taxonomy (GTDB): domain Archaea; phylum Thermoproteota; class Thermoprotei_A; order Sulfolobales; family Desulfurococcaceae; genus Thermogladius. The sequence goes on along the minus strand of JAGDWK010000081.1, from coordinate 7,820 downwards.
CACTTCTTCTCGTCCACAATGGGCGGCTCTGCCCAGACCCTGCGCGGCTCCGGCTTCAGGTATTTGAGTGCTAGACCTTTCACGTCCAGTATACTGTCGTACTCGTGCCTGGCGAGCCATTCCTCAACTTCCTTTAGGATCCTCTTGAAGACCCCTAGCCCCTCAATAAGTGCGGCTGTACATATCTGGACAGCCGACGCGCCAGCCATGAAGTACTCGATCACGTCGACACCCCTGGATATCCCGCCCACGCCTATAACAGGGAGCTTGGAGTTGAGGGCTACTTCGGAGACGACGGCGAGCGCCAGCGGCTTCAGGGCCGGGCCGCTCAACCACCCGTAGCCGTAAGGCCCGCCCACGATAGGCATCCCTGTCTCGACGTCGATACTAAGGGCCGGGCCGATCGTGTTGGTTGCCACTATGCCGTTTACACCGACCTTCTCTAGCTCTTTAACCAGCTCGGGTATGTTCGGGGTGAACGGGCTTAGCTTGGCGAAGATCGGTACGCTCACACTCTCGCGGAGGGCCTTAGCGGCCTCGACGACTGGCCTGTAGTCTCTACCAATGTAGTGTGTAGAGAACTCTATCGCGTCTACCCCGGCTTTCTCGACTTTCGGACCTAGGTTGGACAGCTCTTCCGGGGTGTAGCCTATGCTGGCTATGAACGGGACGTTGTTCTTTTTGGCGTACTCCTTGACGATGGGGTACTCGCGTTCAAGGTAGTGCTCGGCGGGTATGTCGCTCCACAGCTCGGCGTTCAACACGCCGTAGATGAACCTGTTGTTCCCGCTGTCG
>JAGDWK010000081.1:0-6925 GCA_023256015.1 Thermogladius sp. | reverse complement strand
CCGCCTACACCGTTGTCGATAAGGGCCTTCATCATTTCGGCGTCTCTCGAGACAGGGCACGCCGCGTTCATCAGGGGGTTCTTGAACCTCAACCCGGCTATTTCGACTTCTAGACTAGGCAATTTCACACCTCTAAAATCATAGATTTAGAGAGGCTCAAGTAAAATATTTTTCCAAGTTTCAGACCTGTAGTTGAGAGGACGAAGTAAAAAACAAGCTCGAAGGCTGAGCCTTAGCCGCAGAGCGGGTAGTCGTCCGGGACCTTCTGCCTGAAGAATTTCCCGGTCTCAGGGTCTTGGAATAACCCCACCTTTACGCCCTTTCTCCCGCTGGGGGTCAGTTGCCAGACTTTCCTAGGGATTAGCTCGAGCTCCTTGCCCGAAGGAGTCCTGACTTTAACAGCATTTTTGCACGGCTCTCTAGCAGCCATCGCAACCACCTGTTAGAAATATTAGTTGTTAAGGGTTTATATAATTTTTCACAAGCAGCCATAAAACGTTAATGTGTCGATATTACAGCTTAATATTCGGCTAGAAAAAATGAACTCCCAATAGAACAGATTCCGTGGTTATAGGAGGAACAAGTTAGTTGAAAGAGTGTAGTAGAAAAATGATATGTTATACGCAGGAGAGGAGTTCTACTACTTGAGGTAGTCTAGCTGGTACTTTCCTTCAGCCATCATCTTGTCCCACAGCCTTTCGACAGTGCTGTGGACTTTCTCTAAAGCCTTGTCGAGGTCTACGTTGACGAACCTCTTTTCCTTAACGACGAACCTCCCGTCAACCACCACCGTGTCCACGTCGTCCGGTGTGAAGGAGTTCACGAGGTGGCCGTAAACGCTCTTCTCGTTTACCGGCGTTGGCGGCGTCCTAGGCTTGATGACAACGATGTCGGCCCTCTTCCCGGGCTCGATACTGCCCAGCTCCTTGTCCTGGTGGAACATTCTAGCGGCGTTGACCGTGGCCATCTCGACGACTTGTAGAGGCGTCATTAACCTGGGGTCTAGGTTCCAGACTTTGTGGATCAGGTAGGCTGCCCTCATGTTCTCGAAAACGTTGAATATGTAGCCGTCGTCGCCAAGCCCCACGTTAATGCCTAGCTCTAGCATTCTCGGTATCTTCGGGACTCCCACGGCGTTGAGCATGTTGCTCATCGGGTTGTGCGCAACGTGCGCCCCGGTCTTTTTGATTATTAGGATCTCCTCATCGGTCGCCTGTACCGCGTGGACTAGGTGGACTCTCGGGGAGAGGAAGCCTAGTCTGTACATCCTCTCAATAGGCCGCACGCCGTACCTCTCGATGCTGTGGTAGACGTCGACTAGCCCCTCCTCCGCGTGTATTGCCACGAGCGCGTCGTGCTTCTCGGAGAGCTCTTTCGCCATCTTGAACAAGTCGTCTGTCACCGTGAAGCTGGCGTGCAGGTAGATGGCGCCCTTGACCAGCTTTCTCGGGTCTTTGTTGTTCTTGACTATAAACCTCTCGTTCTCCTTCACGCCTCTCACGCCCTCCTCGTAGCTCCTTCGCTGAGTCGCCTCGAAACTCAGAATACCCCTGATACCCACCTCGTTGACGGCCTTCTCCATGCTGTCGAGTATGCCGTCTATACAGTTGGGCGCGCTTATGTTGTCGAAGAAGTTGGTCACCCCGGATTTCGCGTACATTAGAGACCCGATCAGAGCCGCTGCGTATGCCTCGTCGTGGCACAGCATCACGTCAAGGGCCCACCAGATCCTTTGGAGGTTCTGCATGAAGTCCGTGGGGGGCTCGATCTTCCCGAACCAGGGGCTACCCGTTAGTAGGGCCCCGTAGAAGTGCGTATGTGCGCTGATGAAGCCAGGCGTTACGACAGACCTGCCGCCCCCAACAACCTCCTCGCTAGTGTACTTGTCCTTCCCGTCGCCGACTCCCACGTCGACGATCGTTCCGTCTCTCACTGCGACGTAGCCCCTCGGGACGACGCGCCGCTCGCTGTTCATTGTCACGATTAGCGAGTTGGAGACGAGGATGTCGACCTTCTCCCTCATACACTCTACCCTCGTATTCAAATTTACCGTGGAGGGAAATAAACAATTCTCCTAAACGACCTCCTGAGCCCCCGCTTGCTATTTCGAGACGATGTAGATCGCTAGTATGATCAACGAGGCCCCCAACACTTGTATAGGCGAGAGCCTTTCCCCGTACAGCAAGGCAGAGAACACAGCTGCGGATATCGGCTCCAACAAGTAGATGGTTGCCGCGGCGTAGGCAGGGACGTATTTCTGCCCCACCACCTGGAGTACGGAGGCTATTATGGTGCAGAACAGGCTCAAGTATAGGATGTAGAGGAGAGTATTGGGGCTGGGCAGGGTCTTGGTGTGTAAGGCCACGTAAGGTGTGATGAGTAGGCCGGGCAGTAGAAGACCGTACAAGAAGGAGATAGTACTCTGGGCTAGCTCAGTGCTGTATAAGCCCACCAACACTATCTCGGCGGCCCAGGCGACAGCACCTATCAGAACCAGTACCACACCTAAGCCCAGCTCGCCCGCCGGCTCCGTGAGCAGGTATAGCCCGATCGTGGAGAGTGCCAGAGACGCGACGAGCTTTAATTTATCGGCGGTGCCCCTCAAGAACTCGTATATGTAGACGAAGACCGTGTTTAGCCCTGTGACGAAAGCGGATATCGAGGGGGTGGTGAACTGTGTCCCCACACCCTGTAACGCCAGTCCCGAGACGTAGGACAATCCTACTACGAACCCCTTTCTAAAGCTCCCCTTGCTAAACCTAGACATCCCCAGTAGGAGAGCTGGGGTTAGTAGTACTAGAGCTATTAGAGACCTATAGAACGTGTAGGCTACACCGTCGATATCCGACACGCTCAGCTTTATGAAAACGAAGCTAGAGCCCCAAATCAGAGAGGTAGCGAGCAGTGCTAAGAGCCCCTTTACCCTATCCCTCATAGACACCACGCGCTCGCGTCAGCGCAGTCTAGGTGGAAAGAGAGTAAGGAGAGAGAAAAAAGAGGGTCTCCAGTCTAAAACCTCCGCTAACCGGGTATGATGCGGGTTCCGGACTTTCCTTCCAGTGCCTCCTTCGCCTTGAAGAGGTGGCCGATGATGGCGAGTTTGCCCCCGTTCTCCACGAACCTTATCCCGGCGAGCACTTTAGGCCCCATGCTCCCGGGCTTGAAGTGGCCCTCCGCGTAGTACTTCTTGGCCTCGCTGACGGTCAACACGTCCAGTGGCTTAGCGTTGGGGGTGCCGAAGTTCAGGTAGACCTTCTCCACGTCGGTCAATATCATGAGTACGCTAGCACCGAGGGCTGTCGCCATTCTCTCAGCGCCTAGGTCTTTGTCTATGACTCCCTCGACACCGTGGAGCAGGCCTTTCTCGTCCTTGTACACTGGTACTCCGCCACCGCCGTCGGAGATCACTATGAACCCGTTGTCGAGCAGGGTCCGGATCGCCTCAATCTCCACCTGTATCTGTGGGTCCGGTGAAGGCACTACCCTTCTATAACCGCCTCTGGGGTCTGGCTTTATGAACCACCCGTACTCCTTAGCCAGCTTCTCGGCCTCCTCCTTCTCGTACCAGGGCCCGATGTACTTGCTGGGGTTCTTGAAGTCCGGGTCGTCTTTGCTGACCAGCGTCTGCGTTACTACTGTGACAACGCCCTTGACCTTACTGCCGAGCAGGCCCTTCTCAAGCAACTTGTTGTACAGGGCTTGCTGGAGCAGGTAGCCCAGCCAGCCCTGGCTCATCGCACCCGCGATGTCGAGAGTCATCGGGGGGAGCTCCTTCATCTTCAAGCCAGCCATCATCCACTCGGCTATTATGCCGACCTGGGGGCCGTTCCCGTGCGTCAGCGCTATCTTGTAGCCTTCCTCGATCAGCGACACCACTATCTCTGCGGCCTTGTAGGCGTTCCTCCAGTAGTCCTCGGGAGTCCCCTTATCGCCCTTGGACTGGAACGCGTTCCCTCCGAACGCTATCACCATGTACTTGTCGTCTCTGGGCATTCGAACCACCTTACTTGGATTAAGTGTGATTCTACTAGGAGTTTTTAAATTATCAAATACTGCTCCAGCTTTGTTTATTCGCGTATATATGTTCAACTAGATCATAAAGTCGGGCACGCCGTCCGGCCTGTAAGCGACACGGGGCTTGAGACCGCTCCTCCTAAGTAGCTCGACCACGTGGGGGTAGAGGATGACGTACTCTTCGTCGATGGACTCGACTAGTGCGGGGTGTATCTGGGAAAGCCGCTTCTTGAAGACCCTGTAGTTCTCGTCTGTACTAAAGCTTAGCATGATCGCCGGGTAGAAGTCCTCGCCTGGTCTAAGACCAGAGTTCATCAGGTTCTCCAAGGCTCTGAACTGGTACTCGTAGTAGCTCCTGTCGGCCCCGGTCAGCACTTCGAACTCCTCGGGTGTAGCCCCCTTGAATGAGACCCTTACCACGATGTTGTGGAACCTAGAGAGCTCGCGGGCGTAGCTCTCGTCCCTCCCTATGAGGAGGCCGTTCGTCTCCAGGATGAAGACGAACTTGGTCTCTTCGAAGAGTTTCAGTAGGTCTACTAAGTGCCTCCTCGAGATAGTTGGCTCTCCACCGCTCAGCCTAACGTATCTGTACCCCCTCCTGCTGGCGATGTCGGTAAGAGTGCTGAAAACGCTCGACGGGTTGTAGAAATCTCCTTTGTCGGAGAAGTAGCTGTACCTCCAACTCCAACAGAACTTGCACCTCAGGTTGCATCCAACGACGTCGCCTGTGGCGATACCACCGTACCACCTACCTCCCCTGAACCTGTAGTACCTCCTCTCCTCGACACCTCCGATCACTCTCACTACTCTCTTGTAGACCTCCTCTGTCAGCTTAAACGGGTCTAGCCCCGGCATCGAGAGCCCGTGATACCCTCGAACCTCTCGACTAGGTAAGAGCTTATCACGGTCCTTAATAAATCGCTGAGATGCTCGAAACCCCCCACAAGGGTTCTCGACAAATAGTCCTTCCCGACCCTCTCTAAGCTACCGGCTATGAAAGCAAGGGACTGGATTACCCCGTTAAACGCGCCGAGCCTGTTGAACAACACCCCGTACAAACAGCGCGAGGAGAACGGACAAGCCGAGCACTTTAGCCCGGCTTTAGCACACCTAGCCTTGTCGGGGGCTTTCAAGTCTCGGCTGAGAACTAGCAACCTCCTGTAGTGCCTGTCGACCGGCGCGTGCTCTGTGAAGCCGTAGGCGTGTAGTAGGTAGGCCTTCGCGGACTTGACACCCAGCCCCTTGATGTTCAACAGGTTATTGGCCTCTGCGTACGGTTCGCCGATCGACGTGGAGCGGTCCACACTAGCTTTAATGAGCCGGAAGGCCTCCACCTGGTAGGATCTCGAATTAATCGAGCCCCTCTCTAGCAGGTCTCTGATCCACTTGACGGTGTTTACGTGGTAGTCCGTGTTCTGTGACAGGTGAATCGCGTAGGCAACAGCTGTCCTGTCCCCCGGAGAGTACAACAGTGTAACCTGGTCGACCACACCAACACTGTTAGTGGCCACCCCCAACTCGTGGAATAGAGGGCGTTTCCGAAGCCCCAGTAGCATCTCCACCTCGTCTAGCCGGCACGACCGAGGTACACGGCAGGTCGTCTCGAGACTCTGCTTTCTAAACCTGCACGTCAGACCAGAGCAGGTTCCACGCCTCTTAACGAAGACGAAGCCGCCGGACACCTCCTCTACTTCGAACAGGGGTAATAGGTACGAGTAGTAGAGGGTTAGACCGTAGTTTATACCTTTGATGTACATCGACAGGCTACTCCTAGCACCAGGACATCGACACGGGCGTTTTTATGAACGCAGATTAAAGAGGAGAGAGGAGAAAAAAGAGAGCTCGATTACCACTTCCTGCTACCCATGGTCATGGCCATTACGGCCTTCTGTACGTGGAGCCTGTTCTCGGCTTCCTCGAAGTAGAGGCTCTTCGGGTAGCTGTCGAGAACCTCGTCTGTTACCTCCTGGCCCCTGTCAGCCGGCCCGCAGTGCATGTAGAACGGCTTGCCGGCCTTCTCCAGTCTCTCGATTGTAACGATCCAGTCCTTGAACTTGTTCTGGTACGCCGTGGCGCCCTCCTTGTCGACTTTGCTGTTGAAGGGTGGGAAGAAGCCCTTGGGGCTCCAGGCCTTCGGGTAGACTATTGTTGCACCCTCGAAGGCCTCGTCCATGTTGTAGACTATCTTGAACTCGCTACCCCAGTGCTCGGCGTACTTCTTGGCCTTGTTCATGATGTCGTCTAGTAGCTCGAAGCCTGGTGGGTGAGCCACGTATACGTCGGCACCCAGCATGGCGAAGGTCGTCGCCACGTCTTGTGGTACTGCGAGCGGCTTCAAGCCGCCGCTGTAGGCGTAGCTCACCACTACCTTCTTCCCTCTCAGGTCCTTGGGGAACCCTAGCGCCTCAAACGCGGCGAGGGCGTCTGCCAGGGACTGGAACGGGTGCCAGATGTCGTCCTCCATGTTGAGCACGGGGACCTTGCTCCACTTCGCGAACTCCTGTATGATCCTATGACCTCTCCCGATGATCCACTTCGCGGCGTCGCCGTAGATCCTGATGGCAATACCGCTACCGTACCTGCTTAGGACTCTGGCTACGTCGCTTATCGCCTCAGTGGCGTAAGGCACCATGTCCTCTGGTAGAGTCGGCGTGTACACCTGGTCTGGAGAGATGTATATAGCCTGCCCGCCCAGCTGGTACATGCCCGTCTGGAAGCTGTTCCTAGTTCTCAAGCTCTTGTTGTAGAATATCAGGTACAGCGTCTTGCCGTCCAGCCAGTTGACCTTCCTGACGCCCTTGTGGAACATCTCTTTGAGCTCCTTAGCCGCCTTCAGGACGGTGAAGATGGTGTCTATGTCGTAGTCCGCGTTGGATAGCCAGTGTTTCCCTTCCAGTAGACCTAGGAACCA
>JAGDWK010000006.1 GCA_023256015.1 Thermogladius sp. | reverse complement strand
GTGAAGAGAATGGACGAGCTGGCTAAGATCGTCGAGGACTACCTCAATAAAGCCGGGTAAACCTCTCCTCCGCATCATATGCCACCCCGGCTTTCGATTTGAACCGTGTTGAGCCCGCGCACCGGCCCGTAGGCCAACGAGCAGCCGTGAGGTAGAGCTCGCAAGCTGGATGCCTAAGGCAGGTAGGCCTGCTGGGGCCTGGTCTGGAGGCGCCACAGGTCGCAAGAGCCCAAGTGGCCGCGGCCTCACAGCAGGGCTACGTGAAGCGCTCTCGTGGTCCCGAGTAGGGTTCAGGGACTTGCGCGAGGCTCCGGTTACTCGAGTAGGGCGTGGTCGGCTGCAGAACCGTGCTCCCCGCTCAACTCCGCACACGACTCTTTGGACGCTATGGCACGGCCTCTGCAGGTCTCACGGTCAGAAAAATAGCTACTTGCCGTAGAACAGCCAGCACTTCGCCCACCTCCCGTTGACGCGGACGAGGGGCGGCTCCTCTCTGCGGCACCTCTCCGTCGCGAAGGGGCACCTGGGGTGGAGGCGGCAGCCTGGCGGCGGGTTGGAGGGGTCTCCTATCTCTCCTTTCAGGTCTACTCTCTCGGTCTCGACCTCGCCCCCGACGCGGGGTATGGCCGACAGGAGGGCCTTCGTGTACGGGTGTAGCGGCTCTTTCACGACCTTGTCTGCGGGCCCCTCCTCGACGAGCTGCCCCATGTACAGGACACCGATCCTGTCCGCTATGAGGCTTAGCAGTACTATGTCGTGCGTTATGAAGAGCATGGACAAGCCGTAGCGGTTCTTGAGGTCTAAGAGCAGCTTGACGATCGAGGCCCTGATAGAGGCGTCTAGGTTGCTGGTCGGCTCGTCCGCGACCACGTACCTCGGCCTCAGTATCATGGACCTCGCTATCACCGCCCTCTGCAACTGGCCCCCACTCAGCTCGTGGGGCTTCCTGTGAATGAAGTCCTCAGGGGGCACGAGCCCGACCTCCTCGAGGGCTTTCGCCGCGATATCGAGGGCCTCCCGCTTATCGAGCTTCTCGTGGACGATCAAGGGCTCGGCTAGGGCCTCGCCTATCGTCTGGACGGGGTTTATGGCGCTGTAGGGGTCTTGGGGGATGAGCTGCATCCTCCTCCTCACCCTCCTCAAACTCCTCTCGCTCCAGTCCGTTATGTCGACCCCCTCGAAGAAGACCCTGCCCATTGTAGGCTTGTAGAGCCTCAGCGTGATTCTCCCGATAGTCGACTTCCCGCTACCGCTCTCCCCCACGAGGCCGTATATCTCGTTCTCCGCGATGCTGAGCGTCACGTTGTCGACCGCTCTCACCCTCTTCTTACGACCAAGCAAGCTGACCTCGAAGTCCATGACAACGCCCTTTAGCTCGACAACGCCGCTCATCCCACCACCCCCGCGTAGTGGCAGGCCACGTAGTGCCCCTTCGAGACCTCCGCGAGCTGCGGTAGCTCGGCCCGGCACTTCTCCCTCGCCAGGGGGCACCTCGGGTGGAACACGCAGCCGCTGGGCGGGTTCCTCAAGTCGGGCGGGTAGCCGGGGAGGAAGCTGGGCAGCCCCCTCTGGCCGAGCTTGGGCAGAGACTCGAAGAGGGCCCTCGTGTAGGGGTGCCGCATGTCGCGGACCAGCTCGCTCTTATCGGCGTACTCCATCACGTAACCCCCGTACATCACCATGACGGTGTCTGCCCTCTCGAGGGCCAGGGCGAGGTCGTGTGTTATCAGGATGAACGAGGACTTGTACTTCCTCCTGACATCGTCTATCAAGTCCATGATCTGCTTCTGGACTATCACGTCCAGCGCTGTAGTGGGCTCGTCCGCGATGACCACCTCGGGGTTCAGGCTGATCGCCATCGCTATAGCCACCCTCTGCTTCTGCCCCCCGCTCAACTGGTGCGGGTAGGACTCGAGCACTCGCCCCGGCAGTCCAACGGCCTCGGTGTACTCTCTCGCTACACGCAGCGCCGCGGCTTTGTCGAGGCCGTGCTCCATGAGGAACTCGGTGAACTGGTCGACGACCCTCCTGAGGGGGTCGAGAGTGGTGAACGGGTCTTGGAAGACTATGGATATCCTGCTCCCCCTCACCCTCCTGAGCTCCTCTGGCGTGAGGGTCAACAGGTCCGTGCCGCCGAGTAAGACGCGCCCCCTTACGATCTTACCCGGCTTCGGGACCATGTTCATCAGAGCGTACGCTAGTGTGGACTTCCCGCTACCGCTCTCGCCCACCACCGCCAGCATCTCGCCTCTCCTCAGCTTGAAGGACACGCCGGAGACCGCGTGCACCACCCCGCTAAGCGTGTAGTACTTCACCCACAAGTCCTCGACCTCTAGGACGTGGCCGGGCAACCTACCTCAACCTCGCACCCGTTATTCTCGAGACACCCTCGCTCACGAGGGCGAAGCCCAGGGCCAGGAGTGTTATGCAGAGGCCCGGGTAGGCCATGAGCCACCACTTGCCGTCCAGGACGAAGCCCCTCCCCTTGTACAAGTCGAACCCCCAGTCCGGGGTTGGGGGCTGGACTGTCAAGCCTATGAAACTCAGTGCGGCCTCCGTCAAGATGGCGTCGGCGCTGTTCATGCTGAAGACCACCATCATGGTCCTCGAGACGTGGGGTAGTATGTGCCTCACCACGATCCTCGAGGGGGGCAAGCCGAGTACGCGGGCCTGCTCGATGAACCCCTCGTTCTTCACGCTGAGGACCTGGCCCCTGATCATCCTGAAGTAAGTCGGCACGTAGACGACGGCTATCGCTACAGCGGCGTTCACGGGGCTCGGCCCCAAGGCCACCGAGAGGGCTATGGCGAGTATTAGGGATGGGAAGGCGTATATCGAGTCCATGACGAAGGACAGCACCCTGTCGAGCAGACCACCGAGGTAGCCGCTCACGAGGCCTACTAGGGTACCCACGAAGCCGCTCAGCGCGATGGAGAGGGCGACGATCGCCAGGACTATCCTAGACCCGTAGACAACTCTCGAGAAGATGTCCCGGCCTAGGTTGTCTGTCCCCATTATGTGCTCGGGGCTGGGCGGCCGCAGTGGCGCACCTACGGACTCGACTGGGGAGTAGGGGGCTATAACGTCGGCTAGGAGCGCGAGTACTACGAAGACGATTATTATTGCTAGGCCCGTGGCTATGTAAGCGTCTCTGAATACGTGGGCGAGCCTCAACCCCACCACCCTAGTACCTCACCCTCGGGTCGATCAAGGCGTAGACCACGTCCACGATGAGGCTCGTCAAGCCGACTATGAAGGCGAAGATCAGTATAACAGCCTGTATAGCCGTGTAGTCCCTGTACATGACCTTGTCGACGAGGTATGTCCCGATACCCGGCCAGTTAAAGGTCGTCTCGGTCAAGACAGCGCCTCCCATCAAGAGCGAGAACTGTAGACCCGTGTAGGTGACTATGGGGATCAAGACGTGCTTGAAAGCGTGCCTTACGACCTTCGCCTCCCTGATCCCCCTCGACCTGTACGCGTCTACCATCTTGGACGACATGACGGCCTCCAGGTTGTTTAGGGCCAGCCTGATGTATGGCCCGGAGATGACGAGGCCGAGTGTGATAGACGGCAGTACCAGGTGGGAGAGGGCGTCTACGAAGGCGCGGGGGTTCAACTCGAGTAGTGCGTCGAGTGTGTAGATCCCTGTAATGGGCTTGAAACCCTCGATACTCGATATCCTCCCGCCGGTCGGCAGTATCTTGAGGTAGCTCGAGAAGACCAGCTGGAGGGCTAGGCCGAGCGCGGGTATGAAGACCACGAACACGACTGAGCCGAAGACCCTCGCGAAGGCCTCTAGGTACCTGCTCCTACGCTTAGCGACCAGGTATCCGGTCCCCACACCGATAACGAGGCTCACGAGAATGCTCCAGACGGTCAGCTCCAGCGTAGCTGGGAGCTTGTCGGCTATGTCGCTTGCTATAGGCCTACCCCTCACAACCATGGACATCCCCATGTCGCCCCTCAGGAAGTTGGCTAGGTACTCGAAGTACTGGATGTAGAGGGGCTTGTCGAGGCCCAGCTCCGCCATGATGGCCTTCAACTGCTCTTCCGGTATGTTCTTCGTGCCCAGGGCGGCGAGTACGGGGTTGCCCGGCAGGATTCTGAGGACTATGAAGACCAAGGTATAGAGGATGAGGATTGTGGGTATGATCAAAGTACCTCTTATAGCCACATATCTAAGCAAACCCATGCCATTACGCACCCGGCCATCTGGCTTCACCAATGTCTATCACAAATATGCTTTTAACTCGAACGGGCTATTACTTATTGGAAAAGTGGTGGGGGTTTGATGCGTAGAGGAATATTCATCGCCGTAGCCGTCGTCCTAGTGGCCGCCGTGGCCGTCGCCTCGTACTACTACCTCGTTATCAGGCCGGCCCAGCCTACGACTACAACACCCGCTTACGCCGAGAAGATCGTTATAGGGGTCACAGACAAGGTGACAGACCTCGACCCCTCCAACGCCTACGACTTCTTCACTTGGGAGGTCTTGACCAACATTATGGACGGGCTCGTGAAGTACAAGCCCGGCACAGACCAGCTGGTACCGGGTATAGCAGCGAATTGGAGCGTCTCGGCTGACGGGTCTGAATGGGTGTTCAAGCTGAGGGACAACGTGTACTTCTGCGACGGGAGGCAGGTGACCGCCCAGGACGTGGTGAGGAGCGTTAAGAGGGTTATGAAGATCCAGGGAGACCCCTCCTGGCTAGTCACCGAGTTCGTGGACGACGTGGTCGCGCTCGACAACTTCACGGTCAAGTTCAAGCTCAAGACCCCGGCGAGCTACTTCCTCGCGCTAGCGGCCACGCCCCCGTACTTCCCTGTGAGCCCGAACTACCCCGACGACAAGATCGTGAGCGACGCGACGTGGGGTGGGGCGGGGCCGTACTGTATTAAGGACTTCAAGAGGGACGAGTACATAGTCCTGGAGGCCAACCCCTACTACTACGGCGAGACACCGAAGACCAAGACCGTCGTGATCAAGTTCTACAGGGACGCCACATCGCTGAGGCTCGCGCTGGAGAACGGCGAAGTGGACATCGCCTGGAGGACCCTAAGGCCCCAGGACTACGTCGCGCTCGGTAGCAACCCCAACTTCGTCGTGGAGAGCATACCCGGCTCCTTCATAAGGTACATAATAGTCAACACCAAGATGAGCCCCGTCGACAACGTGCTCGTCAGGAGGGCTATTGCGGCGGCCCTCAACAGGAGCGAGATCGCCGAGAGGGTGTTCTTCGGCACCATGACGCCTCTCTACAGCCTCGTACCGGCCGGGATGTGGAGCCACATAGACGCCTTCAAGGACGCCTACGGCCCCGGCCCCAACTTGACGCTGGCGAGGGAGCTGCTGAGGCAGGCCGGGTACAGCGAGTCGAACAAGCTGAAGCTGGAGCTCTGGTACACACCGACCCACTACGGGGACACAGAGGCGGACGTCGCCACCTTGATCAAGAGCCAGCTCGAGGCGACGGGCTTGATACAGGTCGAGGTCAAGAGCGCCGAGTGGGCTACGTACGTGGACAACGCTAGGAACGGGAGGATGATGCTGAGCCTGTTCGGCTGGTACCCCGACTACATCGACCCCGACGACTTCCTCTCCCCCTTCCTGCTGAGCACGGCTAACAAGTGGACCGGCTCGGGCTACGCGAACTCGACTGTGGACAACCTGCTCAGGGAGGCCATGGTCAAGACGAGCCAGTCCGAGAGGGAGGCGCTGTACGTACAGGTCCAGAGGATCCTCGCGGAGGACGCCCCGTTCATACCACTACTACAGGGCAACCTAATGGTGGTGCACTCCAGGAACGTACACGGCGTCGAGATAGGGCCTCCTATGCTGATGCCCTACTACACCATCTACAAGACCACGGGATGAGCCCACACCGTTTTTTACACCCCCATCCCTCAGCAGACCCACACCGCCCGCCCTTGGCGTGCTTTATCTTTTTACCGGCCATGACTCTCATACACGGGTCGCGGTCCGCAAGCGGTGTCATAGATGTGGTCTAGTACCGCGGTAAGCATACGTGTGGAAGAAGTAGCGAAGTTGAACAACGGTAGGGCCGCTAGGGGCCTAGAGGACAGTGTGGGCTCGGGTCCCACAGCGTTGACGAGGTGGAGAGCCGACCCCTTGCGGCTCTTAGTGGTTTTATACTGAGGCCATTGTAGACTATTGTGAAGGCCGAGGTGGGCGCATGTCGAAGAAAGAGAAGGCCGAGGCGAAACCCAAGGCTGAGGAGAAGAAGGCCAAGAAGTGCAAGTAAGCCTGTATTCCCTCACCCCATTTTTCACACAACCACACCTTGGACCGGCCCCGGGGCCTGTTTTGTTTACGCAGGTTGATTTGCTAGTACCCTTGCCGTTGGGTACAAAACTTCTGTTCACGCGCTTCTGCAGTCCGCGCCCCCGTGGAGAGGTAGGGGTGCCTCCCGAATCCTTACACCACGCGGCCCCGGTGTCAGAAATCGAAAGGCTAGGTATCGGAAGCTTCAAGCCGGCACCACGCGTATCGGGACAGCGTCCCCGGAAGAGAGGTTGGTGTCTTGAGACGAGGAAAACGCGAAAGCCCCACGCCCTCGGGTCTATACCACGCGCCGCAGACCCCTCTGAGGGTGGGCTTCGAAGCTGTACCTAAATGCTAGTTGCTCACGGGTATACAAAAGCTCACATTTCGTGAGTCTCCTATTTTAGACTGTGAGACTAAAGTGGTCACCGGGTGAGCTCGGTGGGCATAGAGGAGCTCCGGGTTGGCGGTAGCGTCAAGTTGAGGGGCCCTATCAAAGCGGGTAGGATCGACGTAGGGGGGTCTCTACAAGTCGACGGGGACCTGGAGGTCGAGGCGCTGAAGATAGGCGGCGCGGCGAGCGTGACCGGGAACCTGAGGGCAGCCGAGGTCGTTGTCGGGGGCTCCATCAAGGCGAAGGCCATTAAGGTCGACGTGATCAAGGTGGGCGGCGAAGCCGAGGCGGAGAAGATCGTGGCGAGAGAGGTTGTGGTCGGGAAGAAGTCCAGGGTTAGGGGCGAGATAAACGCCTGTAAAGTCACAGTGGAGAAGGACGCCGAGGTCGACAAGGTGGTAGGGTACGAGGTCGTATTGAGGAGGGGCTCCGAGGCGAACAGGGTTGAGGCCTACAAGGTCGTTGTGGAGGAGGACGCCGAGGTCAGGGAGCTCGTCTACGTAGAGTCGGCCGAGGTCGACGAGGAGGCCGATGTGAAAAAGGTCAGTAGAGTAGAGAGCGTGAACCTCGAGTTAAAGTGTGCGTAGCCATGCTGGCGAGGGCGAAGCGCTGCCACCACGACATCGTGTACGAGTTGTTGACAGCCATAAGAGACGAACAGCCAGCCCTCAAGACGAGGGTGTGCACAGCCAGCGGCCTCCCACTCGACAGGTGCAGTAAAGTCCTCGCCCTCATGGAGGGCCTCGGCCTTGTCTACAGAGAGGGCGCGGGAAGAGGGTCGGGTTACTACGTCACAGAGCAGGGGTACGTGTACATAGGCCTGTACGAGAAGATAATGGAGGTAATGCCCGCCGAGTCCTACAAGAGGCACAGGAGGAAAGTCTCGTAGAACGCTGGAAGCGCGCCTATACGCGCGGGAGCAGGGGCACAGGGTCCACTAGCGCGTCCCCGGTAGAACGCAACGTCCGAGCGCGAGTAATATTTTTTATTTTTCGCGGTAATACTCTACTTAGGTGAGTTGTACAAGTGTTGTCTAAACACCCCCTAGAACTCCCTCCTGGGAGGAGGCTAAGCAAGGAGGAGGTCGCCGACGCCCTCCGCCTAGCCATAATAGCCGAGCTCGACGCCATAAGTCTCTACCTCCAGCTGGCTAGGAGCATCGACGACGAGAAGGTTAGGAGGGTCTTCGAGGACATAGCGAGGGAGGAGAAGACTCACGTAGGCGAGTTCCTGGCCCTGCTGAAGTCCATGGACCCGGAGCAGGTCGCAGAGCTGGAGAAGGGGGCGAAGGAGGTCGAGGAGTTGACGGGGCTTAGAGCCCCCGACGGCGGCCAGGGGGCTGGCGGTCCCGCTAAGGCCGAGCTAAGGCTCGAGGAAGCCGTGGCCTCAAGGGTGAAGGAGGCGGTGGCCAGCGCGAGGACGGTCGCTAGGAGGCTACCCTCGGTGACCGCCGGGAGAGGCGTGGAGGCGGTGCCGGTGGAGTCGGTGGCGGAGGGTAGGAGTGTACTGCCGCTCAAGGAGCTGAGTTTCAGGTTCCGCGTCTCGCAGAAGGCTGTAGACTACGCTGTAGCCACAAACAGCCTGCTCGAGGCGCCCGAGGGGCTCAAGGCCGCCTACACGCTAGCACAAGAGGAGGACAGGCTGGTCGCCTCCACGCTGCTAGAGAAGGGTGGGGCCAGGCTAGAGATAGGCGGCTGGGAGACGCCTGGACAGGCACCCGCGGACGTGGCGAGGGCGGTCGCGCACCTCGCTAGCAAGGGGCTACCCAGGCCGTACGTGCTCTTCCTCAACCCCGCCGACTACGCCAGGCTACTCTCCGTGAGCGAGAAGACAGGGGTGACAGACCTGGAGAGGGTTAAGGCGCTGGTGGACGATGTCGCTGCGACCCCTAGCCTGCCCGAGGGGAAGGGGATACTGGTCTCGGCGGCACAGGGCGTGGTAGACGTGGTCTACGGCGGCAACGCCGAAGTAGACTACGTAGGGCCCGAGGACGGCTACCACGTCTTCAGGGTCTGGTCAAGCCTGGCTCTAAGGTTGAAGAACCCTGAGGGAGTAGTCGTCCTAGAGAGGAAGGCGGCCTAGAAGCCCACGGTAACGAAACCCCTTTTTAACGCTAGTCGACCCGGGCCTCGGTTATTAAGTACTTTAATAAGCGTACGCGGGCCCGCGGGGATTCGAACCCCGGGCCT
>JAGDWK010000007.1 GCA_023256015.1 Thermogladius sp. | reverse complement strand
TACGGCGACCTGAGACTCGAGTTCCACAGTAGCAAGTGCGCCAGCAAGTTCTTTAGGAGCCTGTTGGAGAGGGTGGAGCCGCGCGTCTTGTCTCCGTACATCAAGAGGCTGATCGAGGAGTATAACGAGGTAGTCGAGTCGAAGGCCAGGAAGAGGATGAAAGTGATCTAGAGGCGTCAGATCGCGGTAATTTCGTCATCCATGCGTCATCTGGGGGCAAGTGTCTTCATCCAGGCTATAACTTCTGCAAATCAGGCCTTTAAACGCGTCCTCACCTGTCGGCCAGGTATAGAATGGCGTCGACTAGGCCGAGGAAGTACAGTGTCGCGGGCTCTCTACACTTCAAGGGTATCTTAAGGTTCACAACCCTCTTCTCCCCAGCTAAAACCTCGAGCAACCTATACCCGCCTGGTTGCGAGACTAGCCCTGGCTCGCCCGTGTAGGGCCGGCCAGGTTTCGCACCGGCGTAGTGGTATGGTGCCGTGTAGAAGCCTGTCGCGTGTACTTCTTGGCAATCTTCTTCTACGACTCCCAGTCGGATCTCGATGTTCTCGTCTAGAGTGACAACCCCACAGTTGTTCTCCAGCACACACCCCTTGAGGGCCTCGGCGACTGATAGTAGAGTCCTCGCGCTAACCCACTTCAAGTCCAGCCACGTGTCCCTGGCCGTGACGTAGGCTACAGGAACCTTCGAGAACGCCGCCGGTAGAGTCGCGGGGTCCACGCCACTTACGACAATAGCGAACGGGGGTACGGCCACGTCGACTGCCCTCTCGCCTAGGCGTGCCAGTATGACGCCAGGTCTAGTCGTGACACCGACTCTACTCTGTTCATCTAAACTCTTGAGAAGGGCCGCCAGCTCGTGCAGCGTTAGCCTCCAGGCCTCCAACACCACGCTACCCGCTAACACGCGTGGCAACA
This sequence comes from Thermogladius sp., assembly GCA_023256015.1. Taxonomy (GTDB): domain Archaea; phylum Thermoproteota; class Thermoprotei_A; order Sulfolobales; family Desulfurococcaceae; genus Thermogladius. Next base: position 7,999 of record JAGDWK010000007.1, on the reverse strand, counting down.
TACCACCGCTGTTTTAATACAGGTCAGCCAATCCCAAGACTCGTGGGGTAGTTATGGTCGAGCAGGGAGTTAAATTCCTCAAGAAAAGAGACTTCTTGTCGTATGTAGCCCTCTGCCTAGACCGCAGGGAGCCGCTGAACATAGGGGAGGCTGTTGATACACTGAAAGAAAGGTTTTGCCTACCCAACAAGACTGCTTTAGGCATAGTGAGGAAGCTGGCTAAGAGGGGCCTGCTCGTTAAAGTCGGGGACTTGGAGTACAGGTGTGTAGACCCCCTTGTTTACCTCAGGGGGCTCGTCGAGAAGTATTCGGCTGTGAGGAGGGGGCGGTCGAAGATGGCCTGTTAATGGGCGTTCGTTAAAAATAGTGTTTGCTAACTACGTCGTACAGGCGGTCCTTTACTCTTTTACCTTGATCTTGATCTCGATGATGCTGACCCTGCTCTCCTTGCCCTGCGGGTTCGTCACTGTCTGGCTGCCGATCTTTATCTCCTCTACGTCGACCTTGCCTGGCAGGAACCTGTTCCTCACTATCTCGACAGTGTCCACAGCCTTGCTAATGGCTCTGCCGCGGGCTTTCACGTATATCTCTTTGATGCCCTGGTGTACTAGAGTTAGTACAGCTATTACGTAGTTCATTACGGGCTTCTTACCCACCAACACGGTGTTGGCACTTTGTGGTTGGACTGCCATTTCCTTCACCCTTTTCTGACTTAGGTATATAGCTGAAATCTATAACATTAAGAGAACCGTATAAAAGCTTTACTATCTACGCGGTGGAACCACAGTAATACGGCACCACGCCTCTTTAAACGAATCCTTCTAGCGGTATAACCACATAGGGGCATTAAAGCAAATGCTGAAGTTAAACCCGGTGTACTCTTCTTCTTGCCCTGTTTGCGGCGGGGACGCTTACTCCGAGGAACTCGAGACCACGGGTGTCTGCAAGCTGTGCTCTAGGCGGGAAGGCCTAGAGGGTAGTCTAGAGGCCTTCTTGAACAGCGAGCTCGAGGACTTCAACGCCTTCTTTGAAAAGGCGGTGGGGTCCCCGATGTGGGGTGGTCAGAGAGCGTGGGCGATGAGGTTGCTGAGCGGAGAGAATACGGCGATAATAGCGCCTACAGGGCTGGGGAAAACAACGCTACTCGCCGTTTTCGCAGTGTACTCCTCGGCAGTGTACAGGAAAAAAGCCCTGTTCTTGGTGCCGACGAGGGCTCTGGTCAGCCAGGTGTACAAGAAACTGGTGGAGATCTCCGAAAAGTCGAAGACCGAGCTGAGAGTAGTGGCCTACGACTCGAAGATGTCGAAGAAGGCACGCGAGAGTTTAATAAGAGACATAGCGAGCGGCTCCTTCGACGTACTAGTCGCAACCAACAGCTTCTTCTCCAGGTACGAGAGCGCCCTACGCGACTCGCGTGTAGACATCGTGATAGTAGACGACGTCGACAGCCTTCTTAGAAGCCAGAAGAACATCGTGAGGCTCCTCAGGGTCGTCGGCTTCGACGAGGACGTGGTAGGTCTAGTGAAAGCCAAGATGAGCCTTCTCTGGAAGCTCCTCGTCTCAAGGGCTCTAGGGGACGACGAGGGGTACATGAAGCTGGCCGGCGAGCTGGTAGAGCTGGAGAAGAGAATAAACGAAGCCTACAGCAAGGTGGGGGGTAGGCAGGTCGTGTTCTCGTCCGCGACTGGGCGGATGAAGGGGTTGTACTCCAGGATCCTGAGAGAGCTGCTGAGAGTGGACATATCGGGCGTGACTGTGTACGGTAGAGACGTAACCGACTCCTACCTCCCCGTGGCGTCGTGCAAGGAGGTAGTTGACATTGTCGGTAGGCTGGGTAGAGGCGGTATCGTCTACGTCAGCCCAAGACACCCGTTAAGGGGCTTTTTCGAGAAGTGCGTCGAGGACCTGAAGCAGGCAGCCGCTGGTCTAAGGGTAGAAGAGGCCTCTCCTTCGTCGATCGAGAAGCTCAGGAGAGGGGAGGTCGACCTGATCTACGGTAGCGCGAACTACTACGGCGTCAGTGTTAGGGGCGTGGACGCCCCGGAGGCGATCAAGTACATAGTCTTCTTGGGCACGCCACTGTTCACGTTGAAACTAGAGGACTACGCCTCCAGTCTGAACGGCCTACTCCGGCTCGCCATACTAGCACGGGACAAAGGGGTTGACGCTGGAAGCGTGTTGCAGGAGTTGAGAGCCTACGTGTTAAAGCTCTCCCCGAGCGAGCTGAGGCTGGTCTCCCAAGTGCTCAAGGGTAAAGTTAGCCCCGACTCGTTGAGCGACTACCTGAAGAGCGTGGTCTCGAGGCTGGTCGAGATAAAGAAAAGGCTGGTAGAGGTCGTTCGCGAGATTGTGGCCGCGAGCGGGGTGGTCGAAGCAGGCTCCCTCACTCTCACTTACACCGAGAGCGGGGTCCTCGTACTCATACCAGACCTGATGACGTACATTCAAGCCACGGGTAGGGCTAGTAGGATGCTCAAAGGCCGCATGACGCACGGGCTATCGGTGATATTCGAGCACGCCCAGCTGGTGAACGTGGTTAGGGGGCTCGAGGCGCGCCTGAAAAGCATATCGAACGACGCCCTCTCGATCAAGAGTCTGGACCAGCTAGACCTAGGGAGAGAGCTCCAGTTGATCGAGTCCACGCGGAGGGGTGGGGGTGGGGAGTTCGGCTTCAAGAGTATACTGGTCGTCGTCGAGTCACCTACCAAGGCGAAGACGATAGCGAGCTTCTTCGGCAGGCCGTTGAAGAGGGTTGTAGGCAGGACGCCCGTGTACGAGATCCCGTTTATAAAAGACGGGCGTGTAACCCACCTAGTCATAATGGCTACCAGAGGACACCTGTACGACCTCACAACCAACCCGGAGCGAGGTCTACACGGTATCGTCTTCAACGGGGACGCCATATCTCCCGTCTACGAGACGATCAAGAAGTGTTTAATCTGCGGGGCCCAGTTCACCTACGGGGACTCTTGCCCTAGGTGCGGGAGCAGGGTGTACAGCGACGCCTCGGAGACCATCGCATCGCTGAGAAAGGTCGCGAGGGAGGTGGACGAGGTGTACATAGCGACGGACCCGGACGAGGAGGGGGAGAAGATAGCGTACGACGTTTACCTGTCTATAAGGTATCTCGGGAAGAAGGTGTACAGGGTTGAGATGCACGAGATCACCCCGAGAGAGTTCTTCAGGGCCTTGGAAAACAAGAGGAGCGTCGAGAAGAGGCTCGTCGAGGCCGAGATTTACAGGAGAGCCTTGGACAGACTCGTCGGCTTCAGCCTTAGCACTCATTTGTGGGAGAAGTACAACGCCAGGTTTCTCGGGGCTGGGCGCGTACAGACACCCGTTCTTGGCTTCATCATACAGAGAATGAGAGAGTACAACGAGTCGAAGTGCTGGAAGGTATCTCTCCAACTAGACCTCCAGGGAGGACTGTGGGTAAACGCGTGTCTCGACGACAGGGAGGTCGCCGAGAGAGTCGCCTCTGCTAGAACCGCTACATTGGTGAGGAAGTCTAGCACTATACAGGTCTTCAACCCCCCACCACCTTTCACAACAGACGACTACCTGGCCGCGGCCTCGAGAATCGGTATCACTGCCGGTGTCGCGATGAGAGTTGCCCAAGACCTCTTCGAGATGGGCTTGATTACGTACCACAGGACAGACTCGACACACGTGTCGTCGACCGGTATTAGCCTGGCCTTGAAGTACCTCGAGTCTAGGAACATGTCTCACCTGGCCAACCCGAGTAGCTGGGGCAGTAGTGGCGCCCACGAGGCGATAAGACCGACAAGGCCTCTCGACGTCGACATGTTGGAGAAGTCGGTCTCCGAGGGCGTCGTCGTGTTGACGAGGCCGATCACAAGGCTCCACCTGAGGGTCTACGACCTCATATTCAGGAGGTTCATCGCGAGCCAGATGAAGCCCTTCAAGGCTGTTGTGTCAGAGTACGCTGTTATCGTGGACGGGTTCACCCTGTCCGAGCTGAGACTCGTAGAGGAGGTGGTAGAGGAGGGCTTCAACCTAGTGCAGCCGCCCAGACTGGTAAAGGTCGGCGTCGACGTGGCCACCGTAGGGGTAGCGTCGACGAGCGTTGTCAGGGGGAGCCGGGTAGCGCTGTATAGCGAGGGCGACGTCGTCTCCTTGATGAAGAAGACAGGCATTGGGAGGCCCAGCACCTACGCGAAGATAATCGAGAGTATCAAGCGTCACGGCTACGTCGTAGAGACGAAGAAGAAAAAGAGGCTGGTGCCGACGAAGTTGGGCGTAGAGGTCTACGAGTACCTGTCATCGGAGTACCCGTCCCTGGTAAGCGTCGATATGACCAGGAGGATGGAGAGGACTATCGACGACATAGTCAAGGGGGCCACTAGCGCCCCCCTAGAGATCAGTAGAGTCATCGACGAGCTGGAGAGGCACAACCTGATACGACGCCCGCTAAAACCCGCATACGAGGCCGCCACCATAGCCTGACCTGGCCAGGTGACCCAGTCGAAGCAATGGGGGCGAACCTGCGGTTCCCCCCTATTCTCACCACACTTTCTGGCGTAGACTGTCCCTAGGCTCGACACTGCAGAGCCGGCTTCTTGACACATAGGTATTTACTTACTAGGCTACGATTCCGGCCGCATAAGCGTTTCTTAATTTTCTTTTGTCTACCTTTATACAAACTTATAGATGTGGTCGTTTCAACGATGACACTTCCTGCAGTTGAATTATAGGGGTGGGTGAGCTGGCCAGTTGTTCCACTTGACACAGACCTGTAAAACCACAGGTCTCCACGGTGGATCGACTGCCGGGTACAGTGGTTGTAGTTGAAGAGGAGGAGTAGAACAACCGGTTCCAGCGACGCTCATCCATTCAGCAAAATATATAATACGGGGGTGTCTAAAGCTAACTCAAGATATGGTGACCTGGCGTGTCTGCCGGCCAAGTTAACAAGGTCATCAACGTGAGGAGGGGTAGTATAGACGACTACGTCATAGAGGCTATAGTAGGCTTCCAGGAGGGGCCTGGCCTCGTGCTACTGAAGGGTAGGGGTCCGTACATCTCGAAAGCCGTGGACGTGTACAACGAGCTGGTTCACAGGCTTGGAGACGGCCTCGAGCTGGTGAAGGTGGAGATAGGGAGCGAGAGGGTCAAGGGACGGGTGTTCTCCTATATAACCATATCCTTAAAGAAGAGGTTCTAGTAGCATAAGCTTAAGGGGCCTATAGCGAAATAGAGTTGTGGGGCCGGGGAGCCCGCTTCGCCCCGTAAGGGGTGAGGAAACACCGTCCACCGGGCGACACCGCGGCTCCGCAAGGAGCACGGGTAGAACCCGTGGCAACGGCACAGAAACGACACGGCCACCGCTCCAATGGCGATGGGGCCGCGCGAGACCCCCGGCGACGGGGGTCTGGTAACCGGCCGAGGACGGCGGTGGATGCGTTGAAACGGCCGTCCCGCGGGGTGTAAGGCCTGGGGCCGGTGTGACCTGTCGCCGGACCGGTACAGGCCGCTTAGTCCAATGCGGGCGAGAGACAGAAGACGGGTTAATCCCCGGCCCCGTCAACAGGGGCTAACGCCCCAGTACTCGGCGACAACCTTCTCCAGCTCGGCAGGTGTACTGGCCTTGGAGTACTCCTCTAGAAGCTCTCTGTTAAGCTCGTGGAACGTCCGCATCCACTTGAACAACCCCAGTAGCTTCTCGTAGTCCTCCCTGAAACCCGTTATGTAGAGTGCTGCCGCGACGGCCTCTACACTAGATAACACGCAGGGCTTTCCGTAGTTTACGGGGTTTGCCGCCAGGAGAGGTGGTAGTTTCACGTGTATCCCGCGTATCCCTCTGAAGACGCCGGGGTGGAGCCTCTTCCAGCTCGCGTCGACTACGACAACACCGCCAGCCTCCAGTTCACCCCTCAGCCAGGCCCCTAGTACATCCCTCGAGAACGGGTCTAGGACGACGCCCCTCCTCACCGAGCTAGGTCTAACTCTCTCTGCTAGCCCTTTCCTCACCATTTTAATGGACGTGTTCTTCCTAGGGTCGTCCTCTCTCTTGTAGATCACGAGTATTCTAGGCAAGGTTTTCGACGACAGATATTTATTTTACAACAGGATTTTTATAAAATGGGGGTGTGAAATGCCCAAGGCGACCGCGATAGTACTAATTCAGACCGAGATCGGCGCCGAGTCGCGCGTCCTCGACGAGCTTTACAAGATTCCAGAGGTTACCGAGGCCTACATTGTTTATGGGACTTACGACGTAGTGGTTAAGATCGAGTCGGAGTCCCTAGAGAAGATAAGGGAGATAGTCACAAACAAGATAAGGAGACTGCCAGACATAAGGACCACAATCACAATGATCGTGGTCGAGGAGAGAGTGAAGAGTAAGAGCAGTTAATGTCTGCTCTAATAAGGCACTCTAACAGTTTTTAACAGCCGTAAACCCGATCCTGCGTAGTTGTCGTAAAGGACGCGCCCACCTCCTGAGTATTTGAGTGGAGTGGACCGGCCGGGACTTGAACCCGGGACCTCCGCCTCTCCTGCGACCTCGGTTGAAGCTAAGGCCTTGCAAGGGCGGCGCTCTTCCAGGCTGAGCTACCGGCCCGCTATTATTTTAATGGATTTCTACATGGATTTTAAACTCTCACCTTGTCACCTTTGCGTGCTTCAACTCCTCGAGTAGAGCGACAGCCTCCCCGCTACTGAACAACCTCCTCCTAATGTCCTCTAAGAGCTTGTTGAGGCTCTGGGCGGTGGCCTTCTTTAAGTCCAGCGGGTGTAGCTTGCCCTCGACGTAGGCCCTCTCCAGCTCGTTGTAGTCGTTGTAGACGACCGTCCCCCCGTACTTCTCGGGTCTCTCGACGACGAGGCTGAAGCCCTCCTGCTGGAATAGGAGGTACTTGTTCAACTCCATTACAGGGTTGAACTCGACCACCCTCGGTGGGCAGTAGGCCTTCATCACCTTGGACTCGACCTCCTCGGGACTGTCGTGGATGAATATAGCTGTCTCGGGTTTGCTCTTGCTCATTTTAGCGTCGGCTAGCACGTCGTCTACGTCGAGCCCCTCCATTCTCCGGCCCGGCCCGCTGAGGCCTGTCAGGATCGGCGTGTGGATGGCTATCGGCTTCTTGAAGCCCAGCTTCTCCGCGATGTCGCGGGCGAGCATGTGGGCCTTCCTCTGGTCCATCCCGCCCAGGGCTATGTCTACTCCCAGGTAGAAGATGTCTGTGACCTGCATTAACGGGTATATGACCTTGGAGGAGTCCAGCTCGGCCTCCTCGGCTCTACGCCCCATGATCGTTAGCGCCCTCTTCACCCTGGCGAGACTCGTCGCCTTGGCCGCCTTGAGCAGCACCCCCCAGTAGTCCTCGTCGGAGACCAGCTCCTCGGCGTCTACGAACCTGATATTGGACTCGACCCCGACCGCTCTAAGGACGTGCCGGACAAACCTGGCGGCCTTTCTTATCATATCCATGTCACCTCCCAACTTGTCGTTGATGTACGCGTGCCACGTGGCCTCTAGGACCGTGAAGTCCACGCCTATGCTCGTCAAGTCCCTCACCTTGAACATCCATATGAGCCACCCTACATGGACTAGCCCGCTCGGCTCGAAGCCCAGGTAGCCCGTCACCCTCTGCCCGCTCTCCAACTTCTGCGACAGCTCCTCGGGCAAGACCACTTCGAGGGTGTTCCTGACGGCTATGTCGAACCTGCTCTTGGACAAAGCCGTACACCACTATTCTATAACTCCACTATACTGCGTCAACTTAAATAGGCTAGCAAGGAGACAGTGTCCACTTGGTGATGACAAGACCTAGAAGCCGACTCGTGACGACCCACGCAGGATCTGAAGAAAGCGAATGTACCCCGCCCCTGACACCCGTGCTCACTCGACCTCTACGGGTCTTTTACACGGGCTCTTTAGGCGGGGCTACTAATTAGTATTGTTGAAAACCTTTTTATCTCAGGCTCTCTAAGGGTACTGCAACTCGTCGCCTGGCCTCAAGACTACTACTCTAGA
>JAGDWK010000071.1:403-9044 GCA_023256015.1 Thermogladius sp. | reverse complement strand
CGCTGAGCTTCTCGTCAGGGCAGCAGGTCGAGATCAAGCTACACACTGCGAGCGGCAAGACCTACCCTGTCCAGATCGTCCTCCCTTAGCGGCCTAGGTTTAATTACCACAGTTGTTTTTCCCGCTCGTTTTCCCACAGCTTGTCTAGTGCACCCGTTTGATTGAAGGTTACACGTAGTTGGCATGGTGTATTGTAAGGGTATCTGTGTAGATGGGCGTGGGCACGTTCAGTAAAGCCAGTAGCCCTTCCGCCATAGAGACGCGCCGTCAAACCCGCCTCCCAGACTTTTTCCTAGCCCTCGAGACCGCGTCGTTGAGTACGTTGAAGGCCTTCATCGTGTCCTCGGGGGAGACGACAATCACCGTCTCGCTGTAGCTGGAGGTTATCTGAATGATGTTTATCCCGGTCTGGGCGAGGAGGCTGGTTATGTACGCTATTAGCCCCGGCGTGTAGACGTTCTCCACAGGGCTCACGAGGACTATTGCTGTAAGCCCTCCCTGGTAGAAGAGCGGCCTAGACCCGACGCCCTCGGTGAATAGCCTTGCCTGCTCGTCGCCAACCATCACCGTCACGTTCGTTATACCGGTTACCACTGACAGGAAGCGGGCGCCCTGGACGCCCGAGACGACCCGCAGTACGTCTCGGGTCGAGCTCGAGTCGTAGGTCATGACGGTGACCCTGGTCTTCACCTCGATGCTCGTCTCGCCGAGGATCTTCTCGACGCTCGACACGTCAAGCGGGCTCATCTTCCTCGACAGCCTGACAAGGGCCACTTTAATGCTCTCGACCGACGCGTCGAAGCCCAGCTCCTCGTCTACCACGGGTTTGATCATCCTGGCCACACTGGAGTAGTTCGCGACACCGGACGCCAGGCACTCTTTGAGAAGCGGGCTGTTCTCAACAATCCTCTCGACGACACCCGTGATAGACTCCCTCCTCTCCTCCACGGTCGCACACCATAGGTTAGTGTTCTACCTGTTTCAACACTGAAACGGGATGTACATACACGCTTATTAGTCTGAACCACTTTAAAACCCTCCCCAACGGCGGCTAGGCATGAGCGTCAAGAAGAACCTCCTCAGCGTGATAGCGGTTAGCTCGACTGGCGCCCTTGCACCGGGCCCGCTCTCCTTTACCGCGGTGGCCTCGGGGGCCTACGTAGGGGCTCTCGGGGGTCTCATGATAGCGACAGGGCACATGGCCTTCGAGCTCCCCTTCACCATGGTCCTCGCGAGAGGGGTAGGCGGGGCTCTACGGGATAGGAGGGTCAAGCTCGCCTTAGACGCTGCTTTCGTCGCCTCCGCCCTCTACTTCTCCTACCTCACGTTCAAGTCCGCACTAGACCCCTCCAGCAACAGCGCCGCGGGGGCTTCGACCCTCCTGTCGGCACTCGCAGCGGGCTTCCTGTTGACGGGGTTGAACGCTTACTTCATAGCCTGGTGGCTGACTGTCGGCCTCCCCGTAGTGAAGGTCTTCAGCGAGGCCCGCTCGCTCGCTAAGCTGGGGTACTACTTCTCGCACGTCTCAATAGACTACGCCTGGCTCACCCTCCTCTCGTTCCTCGGCTTCGTAATCTCCACGCAGTTCTACACGCTGATGTTGGTCGGGATAGGCGCGGCCCTGGTGGCGATGGCTGCCAGGCACCTCTATGCGGCCGTCTTAAAGCCCCTCCTCGCATGATCTGTCTGTATGTTACATTTGTTACACGTTCACGTATAGGGTTTGACGCGATCGTAAGCACTCTTTAAATACCTGTACCGCGAGTCAACCCACGCCTATAGGGTGGTGTGCTTGAGGAGACCCGGAGTATTGGTGTTGGTCGCGGCTCTTGTGCTAGCCTCCATACTACCAGTCACTCAAGTGAGCGTGGCCCAGGCCACCAAGGTGTTCAGGGTCGGGTGGGGAGGGACTAGCTTCGACACGTTCAACCCCTTCACCACTTACGCGACGATCTCTGTGTGGCTAACGCTCGACGTCTACAGTAGGCTTGTGAGGCCCACGGAGAACTACACGGGCTTCGTGCCCGACTTAGCGGAGAGCTGGGAGGTCAAGGGGGACAGCGTCGTATTCCACCTCGTGCACAACGCCACTTTCACCGACGGCTACCCCGTTACTGCGGAGGACGTAGCGTACAGCTACTACCTGGCTAACCAGAGCTGGAGCTCGCTCTCGCCCTACGTGGCCATGGTGAAGGACATCAAGGTCGTAGACAACTACACGGTCGAGTTCTACGTGACGAGCCCCACGCTCTTCATGCTCGAGGCCGCCATCAACATACCCATAGTCCCCAAGCACATATGGGCCAACGTGAGCGACCCCTCAACATACCCCGACAACCCGCCTATTGGGAGCGGGCCTTTGAAGGTCGCGGAGTTCAAGGAGGGACAGTACGCCGTCCTAGAGCCCAACCCGAACTTCTACTACCCCAGCTGGCTGCCCAAGGTCGACAGGATAATCGTGAAGTTCTACAGCGACGTCACCTCGGCTACTAACGCCCTGCTGGCTGGGGACATAGACGCCGTCGGCCCCTACATCGCCTCCACGCTGATAAAAACAGTCGCTAACAACCCCAACCTCTACTTGTTCAAGTCGCCGCCTACGATGTTCTTCTACCTGGCCTTCAACGTAGACCCGAACGGCACAGGCAACCCCACCTTGAGAGACCCGAACGTCAGGCTGGCGCTCGCCCACGCAATAAACGTCTCGTACGTCTGCGGGATAGGGTGGCCTGGCGCTGGAGAGCCGATGGGCACCGTCATGCCCTCGACTAACATATTCGCGGACAAGGACTTGAAGCCGTACAGCTTCAACCTCACGCTCGCAGCCCAGATACTAGACCAGGCCGGCTACAAGCTGGGGGCCGACGGGGTGAGGGTGTCGCCCAGCGGAGTGAGGCTCGAGTACAACCTGCTAGTCCCCAGCAACATGCCCGAGGCGATAAAGGCTGCGCAGGTGATAGCGCAGTGGTGGGGCCAGATAGGCGTTAAGGCCAGCGTCCAGCCGATGGACACCGGCAGCATGTCCGCGATAATATGGAAGAAGGTCAACAACACCATAGTCCTAGGCCACGACACGGACATATGGGACTGGTTCGTAGCACCCAACGACGTCTTGTTCCTCAACGTCTTCCTGTCCGGCATGAAGCTGACGGGGGTGTCCGACTCCGGCTACGCCAACCCCGTCTACGACGCCACCTTCGAGAAGCTCTACAACGCGACCAGCCTCGACGAGCTCAAGAGCATAGCCTACAGCCTCCAGGAGATGCTCCACAGAGACCTCCCATACATACCGCTCTGCGAGGTGTGGGCTGTCCAGGCTCACAGCAAGGCCTTCACGGGCTTCGACTACGACTGGCCGTCCGGCCCCTTCGGGGGTAGCGACTGGAGGACCTTCCTGAACGCCCAGTTGGCCCCCTCCTCGCCGTCGACCACTACCTACACTCCCACGAGCAGTAGCCCCGTAGCGACGGGGACAGCGGCTCCCACAGCAACGAGTACCACGACTCCTACACCACAGAGCCAGCCACAGTCCGGCGCCCTGCCCTCCAGTACGTGGTTGGTTGTGGGAGTAGTGGCAGTAGCCGTAGTTGTGGCAATCACAGTCTACGCTTTGAAGAGGAGGTGACGCCTTTGCCCTACAGGAGCTTCATTCTGAGGAAGTTTTTTACTCTCGTCTTAACCCTCTTCATCATAACACTCGTAAACTTCGTACTGTTCAGACTACTCCCCGGAGACCCCATCATGCTCTTGTTCAGAGACCCCAGGCTCACGCCCGAGCAGATCGACTACCTGTACCACAAGTTCGGGTTGGACAAGCCCTTGTGGGAGCAGTTCTTCATCTACCTCTGGAACCTGCTGAGGGGGGAGTGGGGGATCTCCTTCGCGTACAAGAAGCCAATAATGGAGATACTGATACCCCGGATAACCAACTCGCTAATACTGGTCATCCCGGCCACAGTACTCTCGATTCTCCTGGGAGTGGTTACGGGAGTAGTAGCGGCGTGGAAGAGGGGCGGCTTGACAGACGCCCTCGTCTCCTTCGTCTCGCTGGGGCTCTACTCCCTACCCACGTTCTGGCTCGGCGGGATATTCATATTCCTCTCTATAAACTACTGGAGGCTACCAGTCGGGGGGATGCTGAACTACGGTGTCGACCACAGCAACCCGCTCGCCTACCTAGGGGACCTGTTCACGCACATAACTCTACCCCTCGCCACGCTCACCCTGGTCTCATACGGCAGCTTCACTCTGACGGTCAGAGGCGCTCTACTAGACGTCCTCTCCGAGGACTACATCAGGACCGCTGTCGCGAAGGGGCTGAGCAGCTGGAGGGTGTTGAGCAGGCACGCACTCCCCAACGCCATGCTCCCCACCGTGAGCCTCACCGCCGTCAGCCTCGGCACGGCAGTGACGGGCTCTGTGCTGACCGAGACGGTGTTCAACTGGCCGGGGGTCGGGAGGCTCATCTTCGACGCGATATCAAACAGGGACTACCCCCTGCTCCAGGCCGGCTTCTTAGTGATAACGATAAGCGTCCTGCTGGCCAACTTCCTCGCGGACATAGTCTACGGCCTCCTAGACCCCAGAGTAAAGTACAGGTAGGTGAGCACGCATGGCTGGACGAGGGCTCATAGGGGCCGCGGGAGGTCTCGCGAGGGCTGTAGGGGTAAGCCTCGGTTTGAAGACGGGTGTGGTCGTAGGGGGCCTCAGGAGCGCCCTCAACGCGGTGGTGGGTAACAGGAAGAGCAGGGTGGGGCTCGCCGTGATACTCGCCTACGTGGCCCTCGCAATCCTAGCGCCATTTATATCGCCCTACAGCCCCTACGAGACCGACATCAACAGTATACTCCAGCCCCCGAGCCCCCAGCACTTGTTCGGGACAGACGACGCTGGGAGAGACCTTTTCACGGAGAACATGTACGCCATCTCGACGTCTCTCATAGTAGGCCTCTTCGCCACCCTCGTGACGATCCTCGTGGGCACCGTCGTAGGCCTCGTCAGCGGGTACTACGGTGGCGTAGTGGACGAGGTCTTGATGAGGGTGACCGACTTCCTCCTTATAGTCCCGCCCGTTATGCTGATGATAGTCGTCGGGTCTCTCCTCGGGTCGAGCCTCCTCAACATCATCCTGGTGATAGGCCTCCTGAACTGGAGCCCGATAGCCAGGGTGATAAGGAGCATGGTATTGACGGTGAAGGAGTGGCCCTTCGTCGAGGCCTCTAGGTCTATGGGGGCCGGGGACAGGCTGATAATGTTCAAGCACATATTCCCCATAGTAGCCCCAGTAGTCTTCGCCAACTCGATGCTCTCGGTCGCCAACGCGATCTTCTCCCACGCAGCTCTAGTGTTCCTCGGCGTAGGGAACATAAACGACATAAGCTGGGGGACCATACTACACTTCGCCTACACCTCCGGTAGCTTCACGGCAGGCTACTGGTGGTACTTCACCCCTCCGGGGCTGATGCTGCTGGGGCTAGTCCTAGGCTTCATGCTACTCGGGGTAGGGTTAGAGGAGGTCTACAACCCTAAGTTGAGGTCTTCTATAAGCGTTTAAGCCGCCGCATCCCGTGCGGAAGGGCAATTGGCTCCTAGAGCTTGTTTGAAAAGCGATCTTTTCTAAGAAAAACTTGGATAGCGGTAAACAAAACCTCTTACTTGAACACCCCGCATCCTCTCGCCGTTAAACCGCCCACTACCAGGAGGGCCTTTCACCACGCCGGCCACGACGTCGGCGAGCGTACCCCGGCGGCCTCGGTGCAGAGGGGCCTGGCTATCCCACGCTTCTTGCCTGAGCAACAATTATATGACCACGATGACAAAACTATAGTCGTGGTCTAAATGAAGCCCATCGGTGTCGTGGCCAGCGGCTCCTCGGCCGCTATAGCCCCCATCCAGGTGTACAAGCAGTGCGAGCTCGACGCGAAAGAGGAGGCTTTCGTAGTGGTGAGGGACGAGGCCAAGAACCTGAACTACCTTGGGGTGCTCCGCAACCTGAGAATGCAGGACCCGCTCTTGAGCCCCAACCAGAGGTCTAGCGTCGTGGACAACCCCGGCCTCGCGAGGATGGGGAGGGAGGTGGTCTTCGAGACCTCTGCCGTTAGGATCATAGGCGTGCTGAGGGAGGACGGCTCACTAGAGCCCTCCACGCAACCGCCCACTCCCCGTAGCGAGGTCTACCTCGTCGAGTCACCCAGCGACGTCAACCTGAAGCTGGAGAAGGGTCTGGTCGTCGGGAGCCACAAGTACAGCGGTATCGAGATCCCCCTGTCACCGAAGAGCCTCCCGTACCACATAGGCATAGTCGGAGCAACTGGGACGGGGAAGTCGAGGCTAGCCATAGCCCTCATAAGGGAGGTGCTCGACAACACGGACTGGAAGGTGCTGGTCTTCGACCACTCGGGCCTGGACTACAAGCCATACTTCCCAGACAAGACCGTGTCGGCCGACGAGGTGCTGCCCGACGTCGAGGACATCTACAACCACCTCGCGGACATCGTGAAGGAGAGGGAGGAGGACGCCTACCTCTTCTACTCCCTCATCGCCTACATAGTCGCGAGAGGAGACCCGGGAGCTGTGAGGTCCAGGCTACAAAGCGAGGCGAGGCAGATCGGGAGGAGAGAGGGAGGGGTCGAGGAGGAAGTGTTGGAGAAGGTAGTGTCAGAGTTCCTCAGCACGAACCCCGAGGAAGCGTTGAAGCAAGTTGACTGGGACCTCGGCAAGTTCGGGGAGGTCTTGTCATTGGTCGCGAGAGCGCTGGGGGCGAAGAAGACCACCCCCGCCAAGTACAGGGTCAAGCTGGCCTCTAAGGCGAGGGGGTTCTTCGAGTCCCTCAAGCGGAGGAGGCTCTCGGTAGGGGAGTTGTTGGACAGGCTCGGCAGGGAGAGGGTCCTCGTAGTGGACCTGAGCACGGTGGACTACGAGGAGAGGGCTTCTATACTCAACGCCGTCCTCGGCAGGCTGTGGGACAGGATCGACGAGACCAAGACGCCCGTGAACACGCTTGTCGTCGTAGACGAGGCCCACAACTACGCCTGTAGGGAGTGCGGGTCTGTCGACATAATAGAGAGGACCGCGAGAGAGGGGCGTAAGTGGGGGCTTGGGCTCGTCCTCGTGAGCCAGAGGGTCGTGGACTTCAGCACCTGGGTGAGGAACAACATCAACACCTACTTCTTCAGCAGGCTCCAGACGCCCGGCGACCTGCAGAACCTCCAAGGCGACCTCGACCTGGGGGGCATAACCCTGGAGAACATAGCCCTGCTGAGGGAGAGGGAGTTCTACTTCGCCGGCCTAGGCAACCCGCTCAGGCACCCGGTCTTGATCAAGGTGAAGACAGTATGAGTAGCGAGGAGGAGGTCTACGTAGCCCCCGAGGTCGTGTACGAGGCCGTTAGAGAGGTGGCGGAGGAGGTCTTCGAGCAGGCTAAGGGCGTGGACGAGGTTCTGGAGCTCGGCGAAGAGCTCCGCGGGAAGGGGCTAATAAACAAGTTCCCCGAGGCTAGAGAGGCTTGCTTCTACAGTGTTGACAGCGGCTACACGTCCCCGCCGATCGAGGTGGCCGGAGGCTTCATAGGCGTTATACAGGTCGCCGAGGTCTTAATGGGGCACTCCTGCGGTGGACCGCCTAGGGTAGTGGCCCATGTCAGGCACTACTCCGCGAGGGACCTGACCGAGGTCGAGGCCAGGCTGCTCGAGAGGCGGGCCCTCCTAAAAAGGCTCGAGGAGAAGAAGGAGGGCTGGGCGAGGTTCGACATAGCCGTCGTCGACGGGGAGCTGCTCTACAGGGGCGGGGTGGAGGCCGAGCCTACCCTCTCGCAGGAGGAGTGGGTGGCGCACTGGCGGGTCGCGGAGGAGACCAAGAGCGCGCTGAGGCTGGCCGGCGAGACCGGCACGCCTCTCGTGGGGGTCTTGAAGAGGAGCTACTCCAGGGACATCTCCGCGGTCTACAGGGCGGGCGGGATACCCGTCAACGACAGGCTCCTGATGTCGCTCGTGCTCGAGCCCGGGGAGTACTTTGTCCTCGGGAGTTACAGGGAGCTGAGGGACAGGCTGGCAGAGTCGGCGAGGAGGGCGGGCGGCGAGGTGGCGAGGGCCCTCTACCCGAGGCTCGAGTGGCTCGAGAGGCTGAACACCGTGTACGGCTCGTGGGCGGGCCAGGTGAAGGTCGTGTTCTACAAGCCGCGCCTCACCGTGTCCCCCCTCGCGGTCAAAGTAGAGGTCTACGAGGCAGGGGGCTGGGGGTTGCCCGAAGTCCTAGCGGCGCTCTCCGGGGTGACGGGGTCGACGGGCTTCCCCACGCCCCTAGACTACGTCGACTCGCTCGCCCATGTAAGGCCGGAGACTAGGAGGACTGTCTACGAGCTACTCCACGCGGAGCTGTCGAAGCGGGACATAAACCTCGCCAAGCTGTTGATGAGCCTGGTAAACCCCCAGAAGCCAGTCTAACTCGTTGTCGAAGATGAATAAGGAGCACCAGTAGGGGGATTGACACTCGGCGCCTTTATGCTACAAGGGTGGAGAGCAATAGAGTGGTCAATGACGAACCTGGTAGGCAGCCTACCCTGACACCGCCAGCCCCACGTCTCCGGGTAGTCCCTCTACCCGCCTCTCCGACACCAGGAGCTCGAGGTACTCCTTGTTCGCAT
>JAGDWK010000071.1:0-365 GCA_023256015.1 Thermogladius sp. | reverse complement strand
CTTCGCCCGCACATAGCGAGCGGTGAAGCCAGCGGAAGTCAGCTGGCTTAGACCACGAAAGCCGCGCCTCTTCAGGGGCGGAGGGCTTCTGCGTAGGCCTCCTCTAGCCGCCGCGCGCAGGCCTCCTCCCCCGTTGCCCTGTGGTAGTAGGCGCAGAGGTCTCTGAGAGGGCACTCCCAGCACCTCGGGTTCCTGGGCCGGCAGACGAGGGCGCCGAGGTCTATCAGCCCGTAGTTGAACTCCTGGTGCCCGTCCTCGGGTAGTAGCCTACGGAGGGGGGCCAGGTAGTCCCCCCACCTCCTCGCGGCGTGCCGTTTGTCCCTAGAGGGCTGTTCTGTGCTTTTTAGGGTTATTTAGGGTCGCCT
>JAGDWK010000040.1:6037-9101 GCA_023256015.1 Thermogladius sp. | reverse complement strand
GGTGCCGAGGAGGTGGTCTTAGCTGCCAGCAACCCGTTGTCCACCCAAGACGACGTGGCGGCCGCTCTCGTAGAGTACGGCATAAGAGTATACGCCTGGAGAGGCCAGTCTAGTGAAGAGTACTACTGGTGTATAAGGCAGGTCGCCGAGAGCAGACCGGACGTTGTTCTAGACGACGGTGGAGACCTCCACGCAATGCTCCACAGCGAGTACAAGAAGCTGGGGGGCGAGATAACGGGAGGCACCGAGGAGACGACTACCGGTGTCATAAGATTAAAGTCGCTCGAGAGAGAAGGGCTCTTACTATACCCCGTCGTGGCCGTGAACAACGCGTACACCAAGTTCTTGTTCGACAACCGCTTCGGCACTGGTCAGAGCACTTTTGACGGGATAATGAGGGCGACCAACATCCTAGTGGCTGGGAAGAACGTCGTTGTCGCAGGCTATGGTTGGGTCGGTAAAGGGATCGCGCTGAGAGCGAGAGGTTTGGGGGCTAGGAGAGTCATAGTAACGGAGGTCGACCCTATTAGAGCGCTAGAGGCGGTGTTCGACGGCTTCGAGGTTATGCCCATGTCCGAGGCGGCTGGTATAGGGGACATATTCGTGACAGCCACAGGCAACAAGGCTGTTATTAGGAGAGAGCATTTCGAGAAGATGAAGGACGGAGCCATCTTGGCAAACGCTGGTCACTTCAACGTCGAAGTATGGATACCAGACCTGGAGAGCTTGTCGGTCGGGAAGAGAGTGATCAGGGAGAACGTGACAGAGTACACTCTACGAGACGGGCGTAAGCTGTACTTGTTGGCCGAGGGAAGGCTTGTCAATCTAGTAGCGGCAGAGGGGCACCCGAGCGAGGTGATGGACATGAGCTTCGCGAACCAATACCTCGCTGTGAAGTACCTACACGAGAACAAGGGGAGGCTCGAGAAGAAGGTCTACAACCCGCCGAGAGAGCTAGACGAGATGGTGGCCAGGCTAAAACTAGAGACCATGGGTATCAGGATAGACGAGCTAACCCCCGAGCAGGTCGAGTACTTGAAGTCCTGGTCTTATGGGACCTAGAGAACGCGAAAGAAGTGGGCCCGGGGGGATTCGAACCCCCGACCACCCGGTTATGAGCCGGGCGCTCTACCGGGCTGAGCTACGGGCCCACGGTTCTAATCAATCAAAGTATTTATTCGGGGTTTAATAGCTTTAAATCCGTTGTCCTCCGCTCACGTTTTCTTTACCGATAAGATGTACTTGAACGCGGCGTCAGCCGCAATAGCCCCGTCTGCGGCAGCGGTTATTATCTGCTCGAACCTGTACTTGTAGGGCCCACCAGCCGCGTCGCCGGCCACAAACACGCCTTCCAAGTTTGTCGACCTGTCAACTTTGACGACAGCGTGCCCTGTCTCGTCTACCTCCAGCCCGATCTTCTCGAAGAACTCGCGTGGAGGTTTCAACCCTATCTCGACGAAGACCCCATCTACCTCGATCACCCTCTCCTCGCCGGTAACCCTGTTCTCGATCCTAACTGCGCGTACCCGGTTGTCGCCGATTATCTCTTTGACTACGCTGTTCTTCAAGATCTCTATCTTAGGGTTGTTCAAGGCCTTCTCCACGTAAACCCTGAAAGCCCTGAACTCGTCCCTCCTGTGTATTAGGTACACTTTCGAGGCCAGCGAGGCGAGGTATATCGCCGAAGTCAGCGCCGAGTTACCCCCACCGACCACCGCCACGATCTTGTCCTTGAACAAGGGGCCGTCGCACGTGGCGCAGTAGGAGACTCCTCTACCACTGAACTCCTCCTCTCCCTTCACGTTAAGCTTCCTCTTCTCGCTACCCACCGCTATAATCACGGCGTAGCCGCACAGCTCCTTCTCACCGGCAGTCTTTACACACCATAGCTTGTCCTTCCTGTACATGTCTACGACCTCGTCTTGAATGATCGGAACGTTGTATTTCTTCACGTGGTTAACGAACCTGTTTACTAGCTCTTCTCCCGGTATGTCGGGTAGTCCGGGGTAGTCGTCAACAATAGTCGCCTCGGTAACGTATCCACCCACTAGTTTTGTTACAACCACAGTTTTTAGTTCGTACCTAGCCGAGTAGAGAGCAGCCGTTAAACCGGCGGGACCGCCGCCTACGATCACAACGTCGTACACCTCTTCTTTAGTGGGTGCTTTAACAGGCACGATCTTGAGCTTGAAGCTCACGTTAAGCACCTCTTTGTCTTAACATGGGAGAAGAGCGGTTTAAAGCTTGATTTAGGATTAATACGACGTGGTGTTTGTCCTCATGGAGTACGTGGAACTCGGCTGGAGCGACCTTAAGATATCCAAGATAGGTCTCGGCACGTGGCAGTTCAGCGAGACGTGGGGGCTCGTCGACTACGAGAAAGCAAAAGCGGTAGTAGCTAAGGCTGTAGAGCTTGGCATAAACTTCTTCGACACGGCCATGGTATACGGGAGAGGCATGAGCGAGACATTCCTAGGCAAGGCCCTTAAAGAGCTCGGCGTTAAGAGGGACGACGTGGTGATAGCAACAAAAATACCCGGAGAGTTTTTACAACCGGAAGACGTGTTTAAGGCCGTGGACAGGTCGCTTAAGAGGCTGGGAGTCGCATACATCGACCTACTTCAGATACACCACCCGCCGACCCATCACAACTTCCCGACCTCGAAGTACGCTAAGGCCCTCGAGAGGCTCGTGGTACAGGGGGTTGTAAGGTACCTCGGCGTGAGCAACTACCCGATAGCACTGATAGAGGACCTCAGGTCCAACTTGTCGGTGACGGACATTGTAAGCATGCAGTATAGGTTCAACCTCGTCGAGAGGTGGTCCGAGGAGGAGCTGATACCCTACGCCGAGGCAAACGACCTCACCTTCATCCCCTGGAGCCCGCTCGCTAAAGGCGCGCTCTCGGGTAAGTACAACTTGGAAAACATCAAGCAGTTCACAGACCTGAGGAAGAACGAGCCGGTCTTCCACGAGGAGAACTTCGTGAAGGTAATGCCTCTCGTCAACCTCTTAGTCGAGGTAGGTAAGAAGTACGGTAAAACGCCATCCCAGGTAGCCCTGA
>JAGDWK010000040.1:2190-5937 GCA_023256015.1 Thermogladius sp. | reverse complement strand
CTACAGCCCGGTTATCGTGCCAATACCAGGCGCTAAGACCCCTGAACAAGTCGCTGAGAACGCGGGAGCTGTTGGCTGGAAGCTCAGCTACGAGGACTGGAGGGCCATCGACGAGTTAAGTAGGAGTATAAAGATCACCTACGTGACCTGGTAGAATACCTTGTACATGAATATAGACAGCAAGGCTAGAGCTGGTAGTTGAGAAGGGACGTCCTTTAACCTGACGAGCTTCAGCCCAGTCAGCTCTTTTTTGCTCGGCTCGCTTTCACCCGACGGGAACACTATCAGCAGGTTCCCGTTCTGGGCTTGGCGTATCTGGATCGCCTCCAGCTCGGCTCCTTCATCGCTGTAAAAGTACGCTTCGCTTGGTCTCAGGAGCTCCAGCGCGTCGCCGAGCTCGGGGAAGACCATGAAAGGCTTGTTGAGCTTAACCGATACCTTGAACGCCTCCGGAATCCCTATTTGGGCTGCCGCCCCAATAGGCTTGACTATAACAGGTACTACCTGTGCTTTCTGCGAGAATGCGTAAACCGTCTTCACGAAGTCGACCACTCTCTGAACACTTGTGGGACTGTATAGTCCTACGTAGACCATAGCCAACCCCGAGCTACCTCCGCACCTCTTGTTTACCTGGAAACTCATGTATTGGTTGTTTTTAATAACCTGTCGCGCTTCTTATAACTCCCGGAGTATCTCGTAGACGAACAGGGCGATCGCCCTGGATAACGGGATTGGTACGGCCTCGCCTACCTGGTTGTACTGCTCGTCTCTACCCCCGTAGAAGACGAAATGGTCTGGAAACCCCATGAGCCTCGCCTGCTCTCTTACGGTCAGTAGCCTGTTCTCGAAGGGGTGTATGAAGCGAGATGAGCCGAGCACCGTCGGGGCGACCTCGTAGGGGTCGAGCCTGATTAAATTGGGAATCTCTCCCACGGCGCCTTGGAAGTATATGAGGGCCTTACCGTGCTTCAGTTTTGCCACCTTTTTAAGTTTCCTCCAGCTCAGCTCAGGGGGCGGGTCGTGGTTGGGGAGAGAACTCCCGGGCGGCGGCATCCCGCTCAGTGCGTCTATCACTCTCACCTTTTCGTTCGACTTCGGGGGTTTTATCTCGACGTTCGATATGAAGACCCTTCGCCTCTTACTTGGGTTAGAGTAGTCCTCGGCGTTCAGTACATTGAAATATAACTTGTGATAACCGATACGCTTAAACTCACGAGTTAAGGCCTCTCTCAGACCACCCTCCATTATCGCAGGCACGTTCTCCATTATGAAGACTCTCGGCTTCAACAACCCGACTATCCTTATGAAATGTAGAGTTAGCTGTCCCTGGGGGTCGACGTACAGTCGGTTAATCGGGTCTCTCTCCCTCCTCGGGTTGGCGCCAGTGAACGGCTCACACGGCGGGCTACCAATGACGAGCGGTATGTCCAGATCTCCGAGCACGCTTTTCAGCGTTGTGTAGTCTACTTCTTTAATGTCCTCTACCAGGACTAGGGGGTCCGGTATATTAGCCTTGTAAGTTAGAGCCGCGGGCTTGAAGTTGTCTACTGCTAGAACTGGTTTGTAGAGCCCCGTCTCGTAGAAGCCCCAGGCAAAACCTCCTGCTCCAGAGAATAGGTCGACGAATTCTACTTTATGTCTCAAAATCCATCACTGTGTATGTAGTCCAGAAGTTTGTCGAGAGACTTTAGCTTCTCTCTCAGAAGGGCGAGCTCACTGTCTTTGTCTACTTCCATTAACAGGGAGTTGTCGTTGGGGCAGTGAAAGTCGTTTATGAGGGCCTCGTCGTACCTGAACCTCCTGTGGCATGTCGGGCAGATGTAAAAGGTGTTCTCCTCGAGCTCTCTTATTCTGGTTGACAGCTTCTCCTTGGACTTCCTCAGTCTTGAGACTATGAAATTGGCTAGCGCATCTCTATTCAAGACCCACCCGTGTAAAACCTTGTCCTTGTCTTTTACCTTGACCGGTACAACTACGGCCTCGTCTGACAGCTTCTGGAGTATTTTCCTCACTATGTTCGACTTTGTGTTCAGGTCTTTACCAGCCGTCTCCTCGATAATCAAGCCGTTGTTCGCCAGCATGAACTCCAGTATTCTCCTGCCCTCCTCGCCCATCATCTTCTCAACGATCAAAATCGTTACTTCAACGAGTTTGTCCTCCCTGGGCACTCCGCTCACAGCTCTCTCTGTCGCCAACTCTTAACACCTTTTTGCCTCTAGGGGTCGGTGCTACTACTAGTTTTGCTCCACTAAATTTCCTATGTAGTTCTTCTCCCTTATAATACCTATCTAGGAACACGGCGAGTGCTGCGACCTCGGAGTGCGGCTGGTGACCTATGGCCACGTTGTAATCGGCCAGCTCGTAGAATATTCTTGGGACTTTCTCGGCGCCTACCACGACCAGCAGATCTTTACCCGACCCCCTGATCTCGTCTATGACGTTGTCGACGTGTAAACCGTACATTGTCAAATGAACTACAATACCCCGGGACTTCCACTTCTTAACGTACTCAACGGAGTTCACGCCCATGATGACTTCGAAAGGGCCGCCCCACAGATCCACGACTTTTCTAAGAGACCTCGCAACACTCTCGTCTACAACGTCACCAATAACTATCCCGTTAGCCCCGAAAGACCTCGCGACAAGTCCCACGTGCGTAGTGACTCTTTTGTCTCTCCCGGGTCTGTGACCTAGTCTCAGCACGTAGATCTCGACCATCTCTCACATACCTCTAATGACTCCGACTATCTCGCGCTTAAGAGCGTCCAAGTTGATTCTTTTCTCGGCCGAGATGGGCACAATCCTAGCCGCATTCACCGCCGATTTAGACAGCTCTCTAACCAGCTCTTCAACCCCGTTTTCGTTGATCAGGTCTATCTTGTTCAAAGCAATAATGATAGGCTTACCGTGGACGCCTATATCGTTGAATATTTTCAATGAGGAGTCAACTTCGCTAATAACTCTCTTTAAAGGCTTTGATGAGTCCACGACAAGGACGATCAAGTCGGCGGCTGTTACCTCTTCGAGTGTTGCGTAGAACGCCTCGGTGATCTCGGGCGGCAGGTCCCTTATGAAACCGACGGTATCTGTCACAACCATGTGAACCCCGTCAATATCCAGTTTCGCGGTCTTCGGGCTCAGAGTGGTGAAAGGCTCGGGTCCTACGGGCATGTTCTTCCCGGTTAAGGCATTGAATAAAGTGGTCTTACCAGCGCACGTATAGCCTGCAATCGCTACGTGGGGGACTCCCTCTCTCACCCTCCTCTCTCTCCTGACCTCTCTCACCCTCCTGATCTCCTCGATCTCTCTTCTTATACGGCCCTCCCTTCTTCTGAGAAAAGTGTAATACTTCTCGTAGCCGTACCTGCCAGGTCCAAGATACCCGGCCAGCTCGCCCAGCTTGGACTTCCTGATGAAGTCTCTCACGAGCGGGAGCATGTGTTTGATCCTCGCGAGCTCTATCTGTAGGAGAGCCTCTCTACTACCGGCGTGTTGGGCAAATACCTCGAGTATTAGTAGAACTCTGTCGACAACCTCCGTTTTCACCTCTCTGAGTATGTTCGTCACCTGGCTTGGCCTCAGTATGTCCATGACCACGAGCCTGTCGGGCGGGTCATCTGCTAGTTCCTTGAGCTTGTCTTGTTGAATGTAAGTCCTAGGGTTGGGCCTCTTGACGAAGTGGACCTGGTCTACGACTCCATACACCGTCTTGACGAGGCTTAGCTCTTCATCAACAAAGTCGCGGTA
>JAGDWK010000040.1:0-2090 GCA_023256015.1 Thermogladius sp. | reverse complement strand
TAGCCAGTTCTAAGCTGGGTTTAAGCCTGCCCGACTCTATTCTCTTAATAGTGTTCTCGCTCTCTTTTATCTTAGAGGCTAGCACAGCCTGCGTCCAGCCGAGCCTCTCACGAGCCTCCCTAATCCTCTTGGCATAGTCCTCAACAATCTCGAACTCCTCTCCAAACCCTCTACCAGCTCCTGTCATAACTCTCTTACTCCGGGAAGCAACGACCAGCGGCTTCTTACTCTCTTCCACGTAGGGTTTTGCCTTACCGCTACTTACGAGCTTGCGGTAGCAGTCGGGGCAGACTTGTAAGACAGAGCCCTCGACAACGACCCTTTTGCAGTCTCTCTCATTTAGTACTTCTCTCCCGCATATCTCGCAGTAACAAGGCATTTAGATAACCTTAAGACTTCTCTCCCTGAAGGCTCTTAAATACTATTGAGTCCGGGTTTTAAAGACCTTCTTAAAACCGATAAAAGGAAAGGGAATTTTCATGTTTAGTGAAGACGTGCGAGAAGACGCTACTGAAGCCAGGTTGCCCGATGAAGACTACATTCGCTACCTAGAGAGCAGGTTGAAGCAGCTGGAGAGCGAAGTTAAGAAGCTCAGTATGAAGGTCAATTACTACAAAGCCGAGATCGAGAGGCTGTTGGCCCCCCCTCTGATAGAGGGTGTTCTCTTGTACTTGATCGATGGAAACAGAGCCGTTGTAAGGAGCACTACTGGCCCCAACCTCATCGTCCACGTATCGGAGAACGTGCCTCGTGAGAGGCTTGTCCCCGGCGCGCGCGTTGCCTTAAACCAGAGAGGCTCGACGATAGTGGACGTCCTCCCCGAGTACGAGGATCCGTACGTGCAGTCCTTCGAGGTAATCGAGAGACCAGAGGTGACTTACAACGACGTAGGCGGTCTAAAGGAGCAGATCAGAGAGTTGAGAGAAGTCGTTGAACTACCTTTGAAATCCCCCGACTTGTTTAGAGAAGTGGGTATAGAGCCCCCGAAAGGGGTCCTGCTCTACGGTCCGCCCGGGTGCGGCAAGACCCTCCTAGCCAAGGCCGTAGCTAGAGAGGC
Source organism: Thermogladius sp. (assembly GCA_023256015.1). Taxonomy (GTDB): domain Archaea; phylum Thermoproteota; class Thermoprotei_A; order Sulfolobales; family Desulfurococcaceae; genus Thermogladius. The sequence goes on along the minus strand of JAGDWK010000040.1, from coordinate 1,033 downwards.
GGAGGCGACATTCATCAGTATTGTAGGTAGCGAGCTAGTACAGAAGTTCATAGGGGAGGGGGCTAGGATCGTCAAAGAAGTATTCAACATGGCTAGGAGGAAGGCTCCTGCTATAGTCTTCATAGACGAGATAGACGCGATCGCGGCTAAGAGGATAGACATCGGTACTAGCGGGGAGAGGGAGGTTCAGAGAACTCTTATGCAGTTGCTGGCGGAGATAGACGGCTTTAGGCCCCTGGACAGAGTCAAGGTGATCGCGGCAACGAACAGAGTTGACGTGCTGGACCCCGCTATACTCAGACCGGGCAGGCTAGACAGGCTGATAGAGATCCCATTGCCCGACAAGCAGGGGAGATACGAGATTTTCAGAGTTCACACAAGGAGGATGAAACTTGCAGACGACGTCGACTTACACGAGCTGGCGAGCAAGACCGAGGGTTTGTCTGGAGCCGAGATTAAGGCGATCGTTACGGAGGCCGGCTACAACGCTATCAGGTCGGGTAGGAAGGTTGTAACGAGGGAAGACTTCGAGCTCGCAGTGAAGAAGATTGCGGCGAAGAAGAATGTCAGGAGGGGTATTGTAGAGGAGAGGAACAACAGCCTCCACGTTATCTTCTGAGAATCGTGCAACCGATGTTTTTAACAGGAACTAAAAAGGTCCTTAATCATCATAGTACCTAACGTGACAGCTCATGATCAGGAGGAGGCTAAGCGACCAGGAGCTAGAGGAGCTGAGGTACATAGCCGGCTTACAGTTCGGAGTGGGCGGCGAGTTCGTACCTGAAGGGGCTGTGGGCGAGTTTAGTAAAAACACCCTGAAGCTGAGGAGGGTAATCGTCGACGATAAACCTTACCTGTCCATCAGAGCCTCGGACTACAGGTTCAACCTCCACATACCTTCAGGACTGGTTCTAAACCGTCTACTCCCTCATCCCCGCCTACGAGTATACGTAATGGAGAGGTACTCGGAATTCGTGGCCAGAGGTGGTAATGTGTTCTGTAAACACGTGGTGATGGCCGACCCCGATATAAG
>JAGDWK010000011.1 GCA_023256015.1 Thermogladius sp. | reverse complement strand
ATGGTCAGAAGGAGCTGGTTGAGGCCCTAACGGGCCTCCGCAGGGCCGATAGAGGCAAAGTCCTGTTGTCCGGGAGAGAGGTCACCAACAAGACCCCCCAGGAGCTGTACAGGCTGGGCCTGTCTCACATACCTGAGGACAGGGTGGCGATGGGCCTAGTCATAAACATGAGTGTAGCCGAGAACGGGATTCTGGGTCTGCAGAGGAGCAGGCTCTTCACAAACCGCCTCGGGCTGCTGAAGACGAAGTCGATAGTCGAGCACGTCTCGAAGATCGTGAAGGAGTACGATATCGTGGTGGGGAACATCAACAACCCGGCGAGGAGTCTCAGCGGCGGTAACCAGCAGAGGCTCGTATTGGCGAGGGAGCTCTCGAAGAACCCTTCGATCATCGTGGCGTCCAACCCCACGAGAGGCCTCGACGTCGCTTCAACGGAGTTCGTGAGGAGGAAGCTCGTCGAGATGAGGGATCAGGGGAAGGCGATACTCCTGGTCTCAGCAGACCTAGACGAGGTCATGGACTTGAGCGACAGGATCGCGGTCATGTACGAGGGTAGGTTCATGGGCGTGGTAGACGCGAAAGAGGCCGACGAGAGGCTCCTGGGCTTGATGATGGGCGGTTACACCCTCGAGCAGGCCAGGCAGTTGAGGGGTGGTTAGAGTGGCCGACTCGATGCTCGAGGAGTACGCCCTCTCGTTCCTCGAAGTCGTTGTCGCTATACTAGTCGGTATTTTGGTAGGCGCGCTGGTCATGGCCCTCGGCGGGTACGACCCGTGGAACGCCTACTACCAGTTGTTCGTCCCGACGCTCACGACGACCTACGGGCTGGAGATGACCCTCAGCTTCGCAGCGCCCATAATGCTGACGGCTCTAACGTTCGCCGTCGGTGTTAGGGCAGGCCTGTTCAACATAGGCGCCGAGGGGCAGATGTACATGGGCGCGCTAGGCGCGGTGCTGTTCGGCGCTGTAGCACTGCCATCCTTCCTCTACCTGCCCCTCGAGTTCGCGCTCGGCACCGCCCTCGGCGTCCTCTGGGGGTTGATAGCGGGGGTGCTAAAGGCCTACAGAGGCGTGAACGAGGTCGTGTCGACGATAATGCTGAACTGGATAGCCTACTGGCTGGTCGAGACCATGAGGATATACGTCATACCAAACCCTCTCGACGCGTCTAAGACGGTCTCCGTCCCCCCGGCCGGCAGGCTGCCTCTCCTGGTCAGCGGGACGGAGCTCTCAGCGAGCATCATAGTGTCGGTAGTAGTACTTTTGATCACGTACCTCCTGCTGTGGAGGACCGCCGTAGGCTACGAGATAAGAGCTGTGGGCTACAACCCCGTGGCCTCGAGGTACGGAGGGATAAACGTGAGTAGGGTTTCGCTCTACTCCTTCATAATCGGTGGAATGACAGCAGGCGTCGCGGGCGTGTGCGAGGTTTCCGGTAGACCGCCGTCGTACGCGATAACGACAGGCTTGAGCAACTTGATGGGTCTCGGCTTCGACGGCCTAGCGGTGTCGCTCATAGGCAACAACCACCCCCTGGGCATCTTGTTCGCCTCTCTCTTCATCGGGGTCATGAAGGCGGGGTCTAGGAACATGCAGATCTGGGCGCACGTGCCGCTAGAGATGGTCCAGACGGTACAGGGCCTGATAATAATAACGCTCTCGATACCCGGCCTGGTGAGGCTGATACTCAGGAAGGCTAGGGGGTGGAAGTAGATGGAGTGGTCCATGCTCTGGCAGCTGTTTGTCCAGACCCTCAACGCGTCGACACCCCTACTCCTCGCGGCGACAGGCGAGATAATAGGCGAGAGGGCAGGGGTAGCCAACATTGGACTAGAGGGCATCATGCTAATCTCGGCCTTCACCTCCATATACGTAGACAGCCTCTTCGCCAACCCGTGGCTCGGCGTGCTCGCCGGCGTGGCCACGGGACTCTTACTGGGGCTAGTCCACGGGTTCATATCAGCCTACTTGAAGGGTAACCAGATAGTGACGGGTACCGGCGTCAACCTGTTCGCCGTAGGGTTCGTGGCGTACTCGATTATAGCCTTCTTCCACGTTGCGGGCTACTACACCATAGACATATCGCTGACAGTCCCCAAGGTCTTCGGGCTGTCGCCCATAGCGCTCTCATCAGTGGTTATAGCCGTCCTATCATACTACTTCTTGTTCAGGACGCAGGCCGGGCTCGCCATCAGAGCCTGCGGTGAGAACCCCGAGGCAGCCGACTCCGTAGGCGTGAGAGTAGAGCTGGTCCAGACAGCGGCCTCAGCAATAGCCGGGGTGCTCACCGGCTTGGCAGGGGCTTTCTTGAGCATCGACTGGAACGCTGGGATAACGAAGCAGATCTCGGCCGGGAGGGGCTTCATAGCGCTGGCCACAGTAAACTTCGCCAACTGGAACCCGATACTCGGGATAGCGGGGAGCTTCCTCTTCGGGTTCTTCTGGGTTCTCGGCGAGTGGATGAAAAACATTGGGTGGCTCAAGGAGATCATACCGGTAGACCTCTTCAACACGATCCCCTACGTGGCGACACTGGCAGTCGTGGCAGGGGTCATCGGTAAGTCCCGGCCGCCGAAGTACGTGGGAGTGCCCTACAAGAGGGAGTAAGCCCGCAGGCGCCGCCAGGCTAACCCGTTTTTACCCCTGTGAACGGAATAGTCTCCTATCAAGGCTGTGAAAAGGCCGCTGCGGGTGCGCCCTTTTGCCCCGCGAGTACCCCGAGTACGCGATAGCCTCCGTGGGCGCTGTAGTGGTCAAGGACGGGAAGATACTCTTGGTCGAGAGGGGCTACCCTCCCGGGGTGGGCTTGTGGTCTATTCCGGGCGGGGCGATCGAGGCCGGCGAGTCAATACTAGAGGCGGCTGTCCGGGAGCTCGAGGAGGAGACCGGGCTTAAGGGGAAGCCGGTGGGCATAGTCTGGGTGTCCGAGTCGATCGTGAGGGACGACGGTAGGGTCAGGTACCACTACGTGATAGTAGACGTCCTCTTCGACCCGGAGACCCTGAGCGGCGAGCTGAGGTCCGGCGGAGACGCGAGGAGGGTGGAGTGGTTCGACCTCCGCGAGGCTGCGGAAAGCAGCCTGGTCACCCGCTCGACTAGGAGGCTGGCAGAGGTTCTACTAAAGGGGAGCGCCCCCTTGATCAGGGTATAGTAGCTTACTTCCTATAAGCTGTACATAGACCTGTGTAAACGTTTATATTTTCTACCTACTCAAATATATGACTAAGACACGTAAGCTGGACGGCTCCTGATGCAGGACATAGTATTACTAACGCTCGGGATCATCCTCTTGATAATAGGGATCGCGCTCTACCTTGCGAAGAAGCGGGGTGGGCTGGTGCTGCTGGCGCTGGGCGTCTTGTGGCTCTTCGCCATGCTCATATACTACGTCTACTCGACGATGGGCTTCTACGCGGCTGCGGGCTTGAACCAGAGCTCTATGGGCCCAGCCGTCACGACAACGCTAGGCTTCATAATCCTGATAGTGGGCATCGCCCTGGCCGTTTACGTGGCTAGGAGGGGTGGTAAGAAGTGAGCGGGAAGGGTGCTGGTCTCTGGACTCTTAGCATAGTCATAGGCTTGCTGTTCGCCGCCTTCTTCATCTACGTAGCGTACGACATCGTGAGCAAGGGGCTCTCGAACTGGCAGCAATGGATCATCTCGCGCCCGTTCATAGCCCTGGGTAGGGACTTCTGGTTCGTCGTCGCCGGGATACTCTGGGTGATCGGTACAATAATATTCTTCATGGAGGTCTCCGGCGACACTATCGACAGGAGCTTCAGGATAGTCAAGAACAACGTGAAGTGGGACGCGGTAGACGTCACTGTGACGGCTCTCTCCGCAGCTATCTACGGCGGCTCGCTCGCCGCTACAGGCGGTATCCCGATAATCCCCGGCTTCACGTGGTTGAGGCCGGGCAACGCCCTCGCACCGCTCTTCGGCATGCTCTTCGGCGTACCCGGCGCGCTCGGGACTGCTATAGGCAACTTTATAGCGGACGCGCTCACAGGCTACCTCAGCATCGGCAGTATCGGCGGGTTCATAGGCAACTTCATGATAGCCTACCTACCGTACAAGTTCATGAAAGACCACAGCTTCAGGAGCCCGAGGAGCATAATAGAGTACTACATATGGGGCGCCGTCATAGGGAGCATCTACGTAGCGTTGTACATATCCTGGTGGCTCGACGCCCTGGAGCCGGTGATAGGGCTGCCGAGACCGCTGATATGGGGCTGGTTCGCCCCCTGGGTCATATTCAACGACGCCATCGTGACGTCGACCATAACACCCATACTAGGCTACCTACTCTACCCCCCGATCAAGATGAGGGGCCTCTACTGGAAGGACAGGGTCGGCCTACCTTAAACACATTTTTTCTCACCTAACCGCATCGTCCCGGTGGTGTTTTTGCTCTACGGGATTAGGGGGAGCATCCTCACTCTAGACGAGCGAGACCGCTTCCTGAAACACCACGTCGTTCTAGTGGACAGTGAGAGGGGTGTTGTACACGGCGTGCTACCGTACGAGAAGGCCCTTGAGCACAGGCCCGAGTTCATAGTTGGTGGAAGGCGTTACCTCGTCACGCCAGGGCTCGTAAACACGCACACGCACATACCCATGTACGTCTTCAAGGGCACCCCTATTAGGAAGACGGGTTTCGAGTGGCTGAGGCAGGTCTGGGCGATGGAGAGCTGCCTTAAGCCCAGGCACGTCTACTACGGGGCTCTCGCGGGCCCTTTAAGAGGAGGGCCTTCAAATGGTTTCACCTGACACATATATAAGTTCTCTTGGAACAATATTATTTCCGGACCTACAACTCAGGCTTAGGCCTGTGGATGAGTAGGTCGGGGACGTATTCACCCACACGTGTTCCACCCGTGACGGAGTTTTGTCGTGTAAACGTGGGCGGGCAGTAGTGCGGCACGACGTACTCGAGTAGTGGGCGCCATGGTCGTCGACCCATTCGAGAAGTTCTGGCTTGAGTACGACAACTGGTACGATGAGCACCCCAACATATACAGGTCCGAGCTGTGGGCTGTCGAGCTAGCCTCACGGGGCGTCCCTAGGCCCTGGGTGGAGATCGGTGTGGGTAGCGGGAGGTTCGCGGCACCGCTAGGTGTAGACGTCGGCCTAGACCCCTCCGAGAGGTTACTGGAGCTCGCCTCTCGGCGCGGGGTAAGGGTGGTCAAAGGCTTCGCGGAGTCCACGCCGTTCCCGGATGGGAGCTTTGGAGGGGTCTTCGTGATCATAACCATATGCTTCCTCGACGAGCCCTTGAAGGCGCTGAGAGAAGCCAGGAGAATACTGAAGCCCGAGGGCAGGCTGGTGGTGGGGTTCATACCCAGCGACAGTCCGTGGGGCACTTTCTACAGCCGGCTCAAGGAGAGAGGGCACAAGTTCTACTCGCACGCCAGGTTCTACTCGCTGAGCGAGTTAACCGGGATGCTCGAGCTCTCCGGGTTCGAGACGGAGCTGCTGGTCTCCACCCTCCGCAGCCCGCCAGGGTCGCCCGAGGTTCTCGAGCCGCCCGTTTTAGGCCTAGCACCAGGCGCTAGCTTCCTCGTGATCAGAGCGCGTGTCGCCCGCTGAGCCCGCCTACCGCCTCGATGAACTCCTCGAGCTCCCTCAAAGACCTCGGTAAGTGCCTCGCCCCCACGCCCAGCGCCTTGTAAGCCCCCATCGCGTTACCGTATAGCAGGGCCTTGTCTAGGTCGAACCCCTCGAGCACCGAGTAGAGCACCCCAGCGTTGAACGCGTCTCCAGAGCCGGTCGTGTCGACGGCCCTTACGTTGAACGCCTTCACGGACACCTTCCTGTCCCCGGCTATCGCCAGCGAGCCTCTCTCCCCCATTTTGAGGAAGAGGACCTCTGGTTCGAGGCTCTTGTACAGCGACTCGGCAGCCGACACGGAGGCCGAGCCGACGAGCTCCTCGAGCTCGTCCAGGTTGATGAACGCGTAGGTGACGCTCTTCTTGAGCTTGAGCAAGAGGCTCCTGTCCCCCTTGTTGAAGCCGCTCAGGTCTAGCCCTGTTACAACGGACTCCCTGCTAGCCCTGGTGAGGAGCCCCACGAGCGACTCGCCCCTGTCCACGTTACGGGCCGCGAACCCGTAGGCGAAGACGGCGTCAGCGCTCGACACAACGCTCTCTATCACCTCGCTACTTGGAGTGTTCAGCCTGTTGGCGCCCCGGTACCCGACTATGACCCTGCCTCCACCCGGCTTGACCAATATGCTCATAACGCCCGTGGGCTCCTCGCGAGTGGCGGCCACGTACCTTACCCCTACCCCCTCGGTCTCCAAGTCTTTGACCAGCACCACCCCCACCACGTCCTCCCCGACCCTTGCTATCACGCTCGTCCTGGAGCCCAGCCTCCTCGCAGCCACGGCGAGGTTGCCCGCCACTCCTCCGGGGGCGTAAAGCCCCCTCCTCGCTACATACGAGACGTCCCTGAACACCAGTTCGTCCGTGTCGAGGAAGTATATCACGTCGAGGTTGAGGTCGCCGTAGACGAAGACGCGCTTCTCGCTCAAGCCTTACCCCTAATTCTGTTGACGACGCTCATGAGGCGCTTCACCCTCTCAGGGTCGACGGGGTTCTGGGTCAGTCCGTGGACCTTGAAGTACGTGCCCACGATTGCCCCGTCCGCGTACTTGAGCAGCTTCTCGGCGTTCTCCGGGGTGAGCCCGCTGCCTACGAGCACGGGCGTGTCGCCGACGATCGACTTGACGAGCTTAACGTCCTCCACCGAGGGCTCCTCGCCCGTCATCCTCCCAGTCACGATAACCGCGTCGGCTAGGTAGAAGTCGGCCCACTTCGTGTGCGTCACGATGTCGATGCCGGGGAACACCACGCTGTGCTTCTTGACCACGTCTACGAAGAACTTGATGTCCTCCGCGTAGAGGGCCTTCCTCAGCCTCACGAGGTCTGCGGCCACCCCGTGGTCGAACTCCCCGGTGTCCCAGACAGCCGCCCCCGTGTAGAGGCAGACCCTTATAAACCTGGCTCCGGAGGCCTTCGCTATCGCGAGTGCTACCCTCCCCCCGTTGTGGATAACGGTTATCCCGACGGGTATCGACACGTTCTTCACCACATGCCTAGCCACCACGGCGTGGGCGGTCATCTCCTCGGGCGGTATGCGGGAGGCGCCGCTGTAGTAGGGGAGGTCCCACATGTTCTCGACTATCACGCCGTCAACGCCGTTCTCCTCGTAGATCTTCGCCTCCCTCAGCGCGTGCTCCTCGACTACGTCGATGCTCCAACCCTTGTAACCTGGCGCGCCGGGTAACGGGAGCAGGTGGACCATGCCTATGATCGCCTTGTCGTTCTTGAACAGGTCGCGGATCGAGAACATCCTCTTCGAGTACAGGTCTCTAGCCCACTCGGGTATCAACTTGTCGAGCAACTCCCTCTTCAAGCCTTGGCACCAAGCTCTAATCTAGGGGGCGCGAAGCTTAAGACCGTTTCACAACGTATGCTACACACGTCGATACGCCCGTGTGAGGAGGTAGTGAGACCCCGGATACAATACGGGGGGCCTTACCTTTGGTTGCGAGCAGTCTAAGATAAAAACGTTTTAAAATATACGCTCCGTATCCATATACATTAGCGCGGAGCGGGTGTAGTTTGAGTTGAGTGAAGTGCTACTAGAGGTCGAGGGGCTCAAGACCTATTTCTACACTTCGAAGGGTATAGTCAAGGCCGTCGACAACGTGGGGTTCAAGCTCAACAAAGGCGAAGTACTCGGTATAGCAGGGGAGTCCGGCTGCGGTAAGAGCACTCTCGCCTACTCAATCATAAGGCTCGTCCCCCCGCCCGGCAAGATCGTCGGCGGCAGGATATCCTTCATGGGCTCGGACATCCTGAAGATGCCGGAGGAGGAGTTCAGGGTCAAGGTGAGGTGGAAGGGCATATCGATGATCTTCCAGGGCGCCATGAACGCGCTCAACCCAGTCTACACGGTTGGAGACCAGATCGCCGAGGTCCTAATGCTACACAGGAGCCTCACGAAGAGGGAGGCCCTCCAAGAGGCGGCCGAGCTCCTCAAGATGGTGGGTCTCGACCCTAGAAGGCTGAGGAGCTACCCGCACGAGCTGAGCGGCGGCATGAAGCAGAGGGTCGTGATAGCCATGGCTCTAGCTCTCAGACCCCCGCTCGTGATCGCCGACGAGCCGACCACGGCTCTAGACGTCGTCGTGCAGGCGCAGATAATGAACCTGCTGAAGAGGCTTCAGAAAGAGCTGAAGATGTCGATAATCCTCATCACGCACGACATGAGCCTGATAGCGGAGATAGCGGACAAGGTAGCTATAATGTACGCCGGTAAGATAGTCGAGATAGGGAACGCGGACAGGGTCTTCAACAACCCTCTCCACCCCTACACCAGGGCCCTGATCAACAGCATACCCAGCCTCAGGAAAGAGCTGAAGAAGCTAGAGTTTATACCCGGCGTCCCGCCTGATCTAATACAGCCGCCGCCCGGATGCAGGTTCCACCCCAGGTGCAAGTACGTGTTCGAGCCCTGCTCGAGGGAGGAGCCCCCGATGGTCGAGGTCGAGCCCGGCCACTACGTCGCCTGCTGGCTCTACGCGAAGAGGTGAGTCCCCGTGAGCACGCCTGGCTTCATGAACATAGACTCCAGCACCATCCTGTTCGTGAAGGACCTGAGGGTCTGGTTCCCCGTCAGAAGAGGGATAACCGACGCCCTCGCTAGGAGGCCCCCGCTCTACGTTAGGGCCGTAGACGGCGTCAGCTTCGAGGTCAAGCAGGGAGACGTCTTCGCGCTGGTAGGGGAGAGCGGTTGCGGCAAGACCACCACGGGTAAGTCCGTGCTCATGCTCTACGAGGTGACGGGTGGACAGATAGGCTACAAGCCCTCCCAGGACTTGATAGACTCCTTCACGAAGCTGGGCTACAAGCCCGAGTACATAACCGAGTACGGGCACATCGACCTCTCGAAGGTGCCCAGGAAGTACCAGCGCCCGCTACGCAAGGAGATACAGATGATATGGCAGGACCCCTACGGCAGCCTGAACCCGAGGTTGACGATATTCGAGATCCTCGAGGAGCCGCTGATAATACACAAATTCGGCTTCACTAGGTCGGACAGGTACGACATGATCCACAGGGCACTGGAGCTGGTCAAGCTCACGCCGCCAGAGGACTTCATGAACAGGTACCCCCACATGCTGTCCGGCGGGCAGAGGCAGAGGGTGGTCATAGCCAGGGCGCTCATACTGAACCCGAGGTTCATCGTCGCCGACGAGCCTGTCTCCATGCTGGACGTGTCTATCAGAGCAGAGATCATAGAGCTACTGCTGGAGCTGAAGCAGAAGTTAAACCTGACCTACCTCTTCATCACTCACGACCTGGCTATAGCTAGGTACATCGCGAACAAGATCGCCATAA
>JAGDWK010000032.1:8318-9878 GCA_023256015.1 Thermogladius sp. | reverse complement strand
AGGATGCGGGGTTCGGGTCCCCGTGACCCGGGGTTCAAATCCCCGCGGGCCCACTTACATGGTGTTATGTCTTGTCTACGGCTGGCTATTGCTCCGCAAGAGATTCTATCAAGAAAGTCCTCGAGGCCTCTAAAACGGTCGGGGTGGTCGATGAGCAGGTTCTAAGGAGGTTTGTCAAAGTCAACGTTCAAGGCGCAGACCTAAACACGTGGGTCTATATGGGCCCCAGCGGTGACTACGTCATAGTCCCAGGGGTCTTCTGTAGCTGTAGTGATTTCACTATCAGGGTAGTGGGGAGGAGAGAGAAGTGTTACTGCAAGCACCTCGTTGATCAAGCGCTGTCGGAGAAAAGGGGGCTCTACAGGGTAGTGGACCTCGGCTCTTTCGACGAGTACATTAAGGTATTAAACGAGGTTTTTACACAGAATTTAACATCTACCTTGAGAAAGAAACTGTACACGAGGTAGAGAAAATGGGTAAAAGGAGGAAGAAGTATAAGAGGGTCGTTAAGAGAGCCCCTAAAATACCAACAGTATTCCAGTGCCCAAGGTGCGGGGCCAAGACCCTTAGCGTGAAGTTCGAGAAACTCGAAACGCCTGGATTCAAGAGAGCTATAATATCCTGCGGCTCCTGCGGGTTGTACGCAGAGTACCCGCAGCCAGTCCCGGAGATACTCCAAGCCGTCGACGTCTACGCCAAGTTCCTGGACTTATATTTAGAAGGCAGCATCAAAGTTGAGACGAGGAAGCCTAGCGAAGGGGGCGGGCTTGGGGAGGGTCAGCAATTATCTGAAGGAGAAGCTTGAGAAAGGAGAGAAGCTTCACTTCACCTTGATCGACCCCGCTAAGAACGTAGACCACGGCGAACTCGAGAAGGTTGCCCTCAGGCTACACGAGGCTGGTACAGACGCCTTTCTGGTCGGTGGTAGTCTTGGTGTTACGCCAGAGGAGGCGGGGGAAGTATCGAGCATCTTGAAAAAGGCGACTGGTCTACCCGTGATAATCTTCCCAGGGAACATCAACTGCCTCACGCCTAAGGCCGATGCCGTGTTGTTCATGGTCTTAATGAACAGCCTAGAGCCGTACTACTTGGTGCAAGCGCAGGTCCAGGCAGCTCCTTTAGTAAGAAAGTACGGTCTAGAGGCCCTCCCGACAGGCTACCTCGTCCTATACGGCGAGACCGCTGTCGCTCACGTAGGTAGAATACAACCCATACCGCCGGAGAAGCCTGAGATCGGGCTGGCCTACGCCCTCGCAGCCGAGATGATGGGCTTTAGGTACATATATCTCGAGGCTGGTAGTGGGGCTAGCAGACACGTCCCGGAGACCTTCCCAAGCCTGATAAAGAGGAGCACTAGTCTAACAGTGATCGTGGGGGGAGGTGTGCGCTCGCCCGAGGTGGCCAGGAGCCTCGCTAAAGCAGGGGCCGACATAATAGTGACCGGTACTGTCGTAGAAGAAGACTACGAGAAAGCGGTCTCTATCATTAGAGGGATCAAGAGCCGCTAGCTTCGACGTACTTCTCCTTGAACGCTTCTTCCAGGTCTATGTTTAGCAGGTT
>JAGDWK010000032.1:5567-8218 GCA_023256015.1 Thermogladius sp. | reverse complement strand
AGAAGAGAGGTAGCGGCCCCCCTGACAGCAGCCGGGCTTGTCAGGTTCTACGAGGAGTCCGATGTGGGTATCAAGGTGAAACCTCACCTACTCATAATACTAGCTTTAGCTGTAAGTATAGCGGTGATCGTGCTACAGAAAGTACACCCCTTGTACTGATGCAGCGCTGGGCTCACATGTGCTTCTTGACCCACTCCCAGTTCTTCTCTACGTACTCCTGTATACTCTTTAGTAATTCGTCGTCGATCCTCCTAAACCTGCCCTGCAGTTTTAAGTACTCCTCGACAGGCTTCCTCTTCGACGGGTCCACATAAGGTCTGCTTGGGCCCGAAAGATGGATCTTTCCATCGTAGTACTCGTAGAGTATCCAGAGCCCTGACTCTACAGCCAGCCTCGCGATCTTAACAGTGTACCTCGGGTCGAACCTCCACCCTATCGGGCACGGGGCGTGCAGGCTTATGAACTTGAAGCCCCTGATCTTACTGGCCCTAACGAGCTTGTTGTAGAAGTCGTGGACGTAGCCTATGCTAGCTGTAGCTACGTATGGCACGCCGTGCGCTATCATGATCTTGGCCACGTCCTTTTTCTCCTCGCTCTTCCCTATTACTGGTGTAGTCGTTGTCCACGCCCCTCTAGGAGTCGAGGAACTCCTCTGAATACCCGTGTTCATGTAAGCCTCGTTGTCGTACATTATGTATATGAAGTCGTGGTTACGCTCAGCCGCACCGCTCAAGGATGCCATTCCTATGTCGGCTGTACCGCCGTCGCCGGCCCAGGCTATAACCTGGACGTCCGTAACACCCCGCTTTTTGAGGGCCTCCGAAACCCCCGAGGCTACTGCCGCTGCCGAAGCAAATGGTACGTGTATCACGCTCGCCCTCAAGGAGTTGCCGGGGTACATCCCTACGACGACCGACGAGCAACTTGCTGGTATAACGAGTATCATCTTGTCTCCGAACACCGCGGAGAGAACCTTCCACGCTATCGGTATAGGGCAGCCCGGACAGGCTGCGTCGCCTGGCAACACTACGTCTCTGGCCTTGTAGGGTAGGGGTGGCCTGCTCATTTGACCACCTTACCTTTGTGGTACCACTCAAACACATTTACGTCGCCAGACTCCACTTCGTGCACAAACCTCTTCAATATCCTCGAGAAATCGTCCGACGTGATATTGACGCCGCCGATCCCAGCGACCACATTCTTAATGTAGGGGGTCTTCCTCGCGTGTTTCAAGAATGAGGCAGCTGTGTCTAGGAAGATCGGGCCGTAAGACCCGAAGCTGACGGCCCTGTCGAACACCACAACGCCTTTTGCCGAGTTGGCCTTCTCGAATATATAGTCCCCAGGGAAGGGCCTGTAATACCTGATCCTCAGCAGACCGACGCTGTACCCCTCGTCGCGTAACTGCAGTATGGACTCCATCAAGTCCCCTGACCAGGCTCCCATACTGATAGCAACGTACTTGGCGTCCTCGCACTTGAAGCACTCCACAGGTCCTTTGAAGGGTCTCCCAGTAATCTTCGAATACTCCTCTTCAACCTCCACTACGACCTTCCTAGCCTGCTCCATGGCGTTCTGTATGTCCATAAAGAACTCCTCGGTGTCCTCCGGCGAGGCTAGGTTGCCTATCGCCAAGTGCTCACTGCCGTCGACAACGTACGGCTGCCTCCTAGGCCCGAGCCACTCGTCAACCAATTTTTGCTCCGGTACCTCAACCGGCATGGAGGTGTGGCCCAGTATAAACCCCTCAATCCCGACCATGACCGGCAAGTAGACTCTGGGATCTTCGCTGACCTTGAAAGCCTGCAACGTCAGGTCGAAGGCCTCCTGATTATCCATCGCGAAGCTCATAACCCAGCCTGTGTCCCTCTGATCCATGTAGTCCGTGTGGTCGGGCCAGATGTTCCACGGGGGGCCTATCGTCCTCGTAACAATACCCATGACCATAGGGGCGCGGGCCCTCGAAGCCCAGTGTACCACCTCGTGCATGTACAAGAGCCCCTGACTACTCGTGGCTGTGAATACCCTCGCCCCAGCGAGGGCCGCTCCGAAACAGGCAGCTAGTGCCGAGTGCTCCGACTCGACTCTTATCATCACGGCGTCTAGCTCGCCCTCTTCTATGAACTCCGCCAGCTTCTCTACCACGCTCGTCTGAGGCGTGATAGGGTAGGCTGCCACGACGTTTACTCTAGCAACTTTAGCCGCGTACGCCAAGGCGTAGTTGCCTGTTAAGACTAGTTTCAACCCCACGGCCCTCACTCCTCCGGGACCATTCTAATCGCGAGAACGGGGCAGACGTCCGCGCACAGACCGCACCCCTTGCAGTAGTCGTAGTCTATCGAGACCCCGGTGTCGGGCTCGACCCTAATAACGTTGACAGGGCAGTGTATTTCGCATAGGTAGCACCTTGTGCACCTACTATTGTCTACTACTGGTCTCTCGAGCCTCCAAGTACCCGTCTTCCCCGCTACCCCGACGAGGGGTCTCGCGATGGGCAACCTGTACTTCGAGGGCTCGACTATGACCTTCATCAGACCACCCTAACAGTCTGTTCGTAAGCATCCTCCGAGGCCTTCGCGTTGACCTCGCCTACCCTCCCCCCGAAGTACCTCTTCACAGCCTCGACCACCGCGCTCTTAGACACTATTCCT
>JAGDWK010000032.1:2772-5467 GCA_023256015.1 Thermogladius sp. | reverse complement strand
GTGTTGAACATACCGTGCCTCAAAATCGGCTTCTTATCCACCCTCGCGTAAGCCGCCACCGGGGCTCCTCTTCTCTCGGCCCCGAAAAAGGGGAAGCCCTGGGCGTGTAGACCTTCTATCATAGCGGCCTCGACGAGAATGTTGGCCGCTGTTACAGCTCCTTGCCCTCCCCGTCCTATAAACACTATTTCAAGCATTAGTCCACCAATGAAGAACCATGCCTCGCCAGCATTAAAAATCTTATATACGCGTATAGTGTTCTATGTTTCAAACGTATGCATTTGTGCTTACCTACAAAGGTACCACTCTTTATTACACCAGGTTCGAATAGTTGTAAAGGTGAAAGAGTGGTGGTCTAGTTGACCATTTATTGGGAGAGGTGCGACTTCTGCGGGCAGCACAACGCCACTAGGGAGTGTACAATGTTTCCCGGCAACTATGTCTGTCCGCACTGTTGTCTTGCCTGCATGAATAGGCCTGTTTGCCCCAACCCCGTGTGGAAATTCGCCTTCGAGCTGAGGCCCGCGACAAGGCCCACGCGCAAGACCGCGGGTAAGGAGGCTCTACTAGACCTACTCTCCAAGCTTGAAGAAGGGAAGTAAACTCTACTCGACTCTCGGGGTCAGCCAGTATGTGATAGACCCTCCTCCTTCAAGCTCGAAGACTATCTTCATCGGCTTGTCGTTGTCGAACGAGAACGTGATGTTTTTAGACGCCGAGGCAGCCCTAGTAGCTAACCTCAGTAGGTCGATGCTGTAACTGGCTTTCGCCTCGTCCACGGTCGAAGCCACTGAGATAAGGGGGGATCCCTCCTCGAGTACTGCCCTGTACTCTTTTTGCTGCTCACCCGAGTACACGTGGAGCTTGTTTTCTTTGAAGTGGAAAGTGGCGTAGTCGCCCACGGTTTTCAGGTCTCGTATGAGCAGCTTGAAGTCGCTGGCCAGCATTGTCACTGTGACTCCTAACTCGATGTCGAGGTCTGGCACCTCCTCTGGTATGCTCTGCTTGAGCTCTACGAAAAACGTCCTCTCCACGCCAGTCTTTTTGTTCCTGAAGACCGTCTTCAGTACACCGACCGATTTATCGAGTTCCAGTACCAAGACATCTGTTCTAGTCCCTCTCCTGAGAACTCTATTGAGATCCGATGAGGACACAACGAAGTAGTCTTCTACTTCGAAATTGTACTCCTCGAAAGCCACACTCGGTATCTTGACTATGATCATTGCCGTTTTGTCGGGACTGAACACCTTTACCTCGAGAGCCTCGGGTTTTATGTAGAAAGGCGCTTCATCCGTGATCTTGACTATCGCCGAGGCTATAGACTTGAATTTACTACCAGACGGGTACGTCGCCCTAAACAAGTAGCGCACCTTCACTAAATTATAAACTCCAGTATTGTTATAAGCTTGCACTAAAAGCAGGCGTTCGCACGCCTAGTAAGGGTAGTAAACAATGCAGATCAAAGTCGTAGTCGACTTCGCGGGGTCCCCGCACGTGGTTCTAGACAAGGAGAGCGCTGTACGCTTGCTGAGCACACTAGCCGAGACTATAGGCTCTTCGAGGAACTTATCAGAGTCTATTAGAATTGTAAGTAACTTCGAAGAGTACTACAGGTTGAGCAGGAAGAGGTTCGAGGAGTTCATATTCCCTCCTAAAGACCCCGCGGAGTCTCTAAGAGGGTACACCGTAGTTCAGAAGCTGAGGCTGACCAAGAACGGAGGCGAGTACGTCGAGATAGTATTCGATAGGAGGACCAGGATAGAACTTATAAAAGAGGCGCTAAAGAAGATAGGCTACGTTGACGTAACTGTAGAGAGGCAGAGCGTCTAAGAACTAGACTCTCCTTTCTTACCCTTACGCTTAGTCCTCGCCTTTTTCTTCTTGCTCTCCACTTTTTTGCCTTTCTTGGACGCGGCTGCTTTCTTCTTCTTGGCCTTTTTCTTTTTTACAGTCTTCGTAACCACCGGTAGGCTAACCGCCGACTTTAGCGAATCTACGCTCTCCTCCCCGGCTATGACTCTCTCCCACTTACGCGTGATGTCGACTAACTGCTCTAGCATTGCTATCTTACTGGGCGTTACTTCGACTTCCTCGGCCTCCTCTTCCGCTAACTCCTCGGCAGCCGGCTCCGTTGCTTCGGTAAGCTCTTCGCCCTCCTCCTCGTAGATCATGAGCCGCACCTCAGCAAGTTGGTTTATATCTGGTTGCAAGGAATATATTTTCACTCCCTAGTAGCCCTACTAGGTAGTACCCGGGCTTAAGATTGGCTAGGGTCTTCTCGACCAGCCTACTCCTACCTGGCGGTCCGCCAGGTGACAGGATTCTAGCAGCGTAACTAACACTCCTCGGCTCTCCGAGACCAAACACCACTCTTATACCCGAGTTGACTATTATGGACTCCGGTAGCAAGTACGGGTTTTGGACAACCAATATCACGCTGAAGCCAAACTTCCTGCTCTCCATGTACAGTCTCGACATTACGTCTTCGACGGCCCTGCTCCTCATCAGCAGAGCCGCCTCGTCGAGAACTATGACAAGCCTCCGCCTTGCAGACCTAGAGTACATTTGACTCAGTACAAGCTGGAGGATAGCGTCCACGTAGATAAACCTAGTGTAGTCGTCTGGTATGTCTGATAAGTTTATGACCGCGCTCCCTTCGAGAGTCCACGAACCCCCACGTGTAGCCTGCGGTTGG
>JAGDWK010000032.1:0-2672 GCA_023256015.1 Thermogladius sp. | reverse complement strand
CTCGTCCAAGTTCTCTCGTCCCCGTCAACTATACCCTTCCTCTCGTACGCCTTTACGATTAATTCCTCGAGCGCCCTGCGCTGGAGCGGCCCCAGGTTAAAGAAGCTGGAAACGATGTCCGCCAGCCTACGCGCCCTCTCTCTAGGGGAGCTAAGGCCCAGGTAGAGGATGTTTACCCCCATCTGCCTAGGATTGATACTTCTAGCCCCCAGGGTCTCGAGCAGGTCTATGTACTCGTTGTGAGGGTCAAATACCAGGACGTCAACGCCCCCTTGACTGGCGATATCTCTTACGAGCCCCTTGACAAACGTGGTCTTACCCATACCCGAGGACCCGGCTACTATCATGTGGGAGTTAACGAGTCTTCCGGGATCCAGCTTGAGAGGGGCTCCTAAACAGGCCCAGTACCAATCTTCGGCGGGTTCTTCGAACCCCTCTAGCTCCACGGGGCATATCCTCCTGCCTCTACGTGCTACGCCTAGTCCGACCCCTAAGTTAAGGCCGTTCTCGCTCATCAGCCCACTCACACCCCCAAATCTGTAGCCGACGTCGACCGAGAGGCTGTAGAGGAGTTCGCTTAACAGAATCGCGGGCGCCAGCAGCCCTGAGGACGACACCGCAGCCAACTCCATCGCTTTGACCAGCTGAAGACCTCCGCGACCGTCCGCGTGGACGGCTGTGTAGATGTAAGCCGTGACAACGCCGAGGACGATGTTAGCAGGTAGCATAGGTAGAGCGTTCAGGGGTAGGTCGGTGACAGCGGAGGCGTAGAAGCTGACTATGTTGAAGACGGCTAACGAGTAGAAGTACATAGGAAGGGGTTCTACGAAGGCAGCCCAACCACGCTTTCCAACGTAGTTGATAGCACTTACAGAGCCCGTAAGGTACTTCAAGACGTCCACGTGTAGCAGCTTAGAGTAGACGAAGTACAGGGAGACGCCTGCCACGGTCGCTAGGTACACCAGGTTATCTAATGACGCGAGTTCGGCACTGCCCGTGGAGCTCACTAGTAGGAAGTAGAGCCAAACACTGTTGAGAGCGCCTAGTACTACTGATGTGTAGACTATCGAGGCGATCAAGCCGTATACGACAGAAACAACCACGGCTACGAGGGGGGCGAGTGCGGCGACCTGGAGGAGAGCCAGGTGTCCTCCCGATACCCCTGTTTTGGAAAAATAGTATACGTAGAAAGCCGAGAGAGTGAGCTCGGCAACCAGTAGTAGTAAAGCCCTAGGGGGTCTAGCTGAGGACATGCTTCTAGGGGTTACCTCTCAACTGTTTTCCTCAGGTTCTCTTCGAAAGGCGGGTACACGACACCCTTCTCGGTTATGATAGCTGTTACGAGGTCGGGGTCCGTCACATCGAAGGCGTAGTTCAGCGCTTTTACGTTCTCAAGTGTTATGAGTCTCCCCATAACCGTTTTAACCTCCACGGGGTTCCTTTCCTCGATCACCACATCTCTGATACTCGACTTCAAGTCTATCGTACTAGTCGGGGCGGCGACGTAGAAGGGCACGTTATTCCTCTTCGCGGCGAGGGCGATCATGTAGGTGCCTATTTTGTTCACCACGTAGCCCTCGCGCGTTATCCTGTCTGCCCCGACTATCACTAGGTCTACTAGCCCTTTTCGTATAACGTAGCCGGCCATGTTGTCTGTTATCAGCGTAACAGGTATACCCTCCTTCACCAGTTCCCAGACGGTCAGCCGTGCTCCCTGGAGGAGAGGTCTCGTCTCGGTCGCTATCACCTTTATCTTCTTCCCCCTGTACCACGCAACGCGCATTATTGCCTCTGCCGTCCCGAACGCCGACGTGGCTAGAGCGCCTGCGTTACAGTGGGTGAGTATAGTCGCCCCTTCCGGCACCAGATCCGCCCCGTACTCGCCGATTTTAATGTTTGCCTCGATATCCTCGTTTAGGATGTTCAAGGCCTCCTCCGTGAGGCTGCCCGCCAGACTGCGTGGGCCTAACCCAGCCGAAGCCATAAGCCTTCTCCTCATCCTCTCGAGAGCCCAGAACAAGTTGTAAGCTGTCGGCCTAGTCCTCCACAGCAGGTCGATGGCCTCGTTCAGCTTTTCCACGACGTTGGAGCCGCTCTCCGCGGCTAGCTTATTGGCGTACGCCGCTACGGCGAGAGCGGCTATGACGCCTATTGCTGGAGCACCCCTTACCTCCATCTCGACGATAGCCTTAGCCACCCTGGCGGGGTCGCTACTACATATAACCTCTTCCTCGAACGGGAGTTTCAGAGTGTTTATCCAGCAAACCTCGCGCTTGGCCTCGTCCCACCACACGGCCTTGACCGTTAAAGGGTACTTGTGCGTATACATTATAACACCTTGTTAAGTGTAAGTGATTTCAAGAAGACTATTTTAAGGTATGCTCGATGAGCATAGTTGTAAGGGTAGACAAGGGCTCTTGTACAGGTATTGTAGAGGACGGTAACGTTCAAGAGCTCGAGGAGAGGTGGTTTGGGGAGAAAAGCGGTGACGTCCTAGTCCTGAACGTTATTGAACTATCCTACCTGCTGCTGACCGGGAGAGCGGTCGCCGATGTCGAAGGTAAGACCGTGAGGAGTCTTGAAGACCTCATGAAAACGGCTGTGGAGTGCTTTAAGGACTACTCTTGGTCTAACCTGGTCGTTTACAAAGACCTGAGAGACAGAGGGAGAAG
>JAGDWK010000022.1:773-10235 GCA_023256015.1 Thermogladius sp. | reverse complement strand
AGCTCGGGGGCGAGAGGTTTGATTTGATCGTTACGGACCCGCCTTACAGGGACGACGTTGCGTATGCTGAGCTCAGCGACTTCTACTACGTGTGGCTCAAGAGGGCCTTGAGCGACGTTGAGGGCTCGTTGCTCAAGCCCAGGTTCCACGCGGATGCCTTCTTCAGGGACGGCGTCGAGGTAGCTACTCAGTGGGAGTGGTTCGCCTCCAGGGAGGTCTCTCTCAGTCTAGGGCGGTGTAAGTACTTCGAGGGGCTCGCCGAGGAGCCCTGTGAAGAGAAGTACAGAGAAATGCTCGCCAAGTCTTTCAGGGCTATGGCCGACAGGCTCAGCGAGGACGGAGTACTGGTAACCTACTTTGCCCAGAGCTCCAGGGAGGGCTGGATCGCCCTAATAGAGGCGGGGTTGTCTAGGGACCTCGCGCCCACCTCCGCATTCCCGGTACTGACGGAGAGCGAGGAGAGCGTGGTCGCAAGAGGTAAATCCGCAATAACAGCCAGTATTGTCGTCTCTTGGAGGAAGGTGAAAGAGGCGAAACCCGTTGACGTTGCCGCGAGTTACGAGCAGCTCCTCGACGAGGCGGTCAAAGTGGTGAAAGAGGTCGAGTCCTCGCTCGCCAAAGCCCACGAGAAGGTTGCCCCGAGCATGTTCGGGGTCACGGTGTACGTCATGTCCTACGCGAAGGTTTTAGGGTTGCTGACCAGTGGCGGGAGGCCCGTGAAGTCCGGTAAGCAGGTGGGCTCCGGCGAGATCGCCGAAATCGCCTCCGAGCTACTCGCCCGCGCCTACGCGCGTGGGGCTGGGGCAAACCTCTCGCACGGGGACTCGGTGTTCTACTTCCTCGTCAAAAAGGTTTTCGCGAGGGGCGGGGAGGGCAGGAGGCTCGCGTCCAGCAGCGACCTAATACTCCTCAGCTACGGTACGCAAGCAGGGGGGGCCAGGCCGCTGGAGGGGTTCTGGAAGAGGGGTATAATCAAAGCCTACGGGAGGGAGGAGGAGACAGAGGTGTCGAGTAGGAAGACCTACCTCCTTGTAGAGCCCTCCAGGGCTGGCGACGAGGTGGAGCTAGCCGAGGTGCTCAAGCTCCACGGGGTAAACCCGGAGAACCCCAAGACCTTCAAGAGCCCCGTCCACGTGCTCCACGCCCTGATGCTGTACTCCATGAGGCCCAAGGACGTGTTCAAGAAGTACTACGACAGGGTCTACTCCGAGAACCCCCAGTTGACGTCTGAGGCCTTGGAGCTAGCCAAGGCGCTCTCCACCCTGAGCGGCGACCCGGAGGCGGAGCTGTCCCTCCGAGTCCTGGACTACGTGGGTGTCAAGGTCGAGAGACAGAACAGGGGGGTGAGCCTGCTTGACTACCTCAAGCGTTAAGCCATTTACTAGCGTGCTCAAGCCCAGGAAGGAGGTTCTCGAGGGCAGGATAATCGAGGCCCTAAGCCTCGCAGACGCTTACATAGCGAACGAGTTGAGAGGGAGGGTCGAGGGCGTCGAGAGCCTGCCCGAGAGCCCGCTGTACGAGCCCAAGGAGTTCCTGAAGAGGACATACTTTAGCGAGTCCATGAAGAGGGTCCTCCTGAACGTTATGGGGTCCCTAGCGGGTGTCCAGTACCTCTACAAAGACAAGGAAGGGCTAGACAAGTTTAAGGTGCAGAATAGGATTCTAATTATACCCAGCCACCTAGGGGGCGGGAAGACCCACCTCCTCACCACCCTCTACTTCGTGGCGAAGCTGGTTAACGAGGAGGGGGCGCACGCACTAAGGTACCTGGAAGTGGACGATAAGACAAGGAATGCGCTCAAGCACGCTATAGACGTATTAGTCCAAGCGGGTAGGAAGATACAGGTAGTCGCCCTAGTAGGGGACAGGAAGTACCTCGCGCCCAGCCCGCTGAACCCCGTGACCGTCGACGGAGTGAGGGTCAACACTCCCTGGGGCCTCCTCGCCCACCTCCTACAAGAGTACGATAAAGTCCGCGTAAGAGACGAATCCTTCGCCGCCCCCTTCACCGATGAAATAAGGGAGGTACTGCGGGGCAAGACCGTGCTGATACTCATAGACGAGGCCGTAGAGTACTTAGAGCACGCCACGAGCGTCTCGCGTACAGTGGAAGACTACGACGAGTCCTACATATCCTTCTTAAAGCGGCTCGCTGAGGCCGTCAACAGTATGCCGCATAGCGTGTTGGTAGTCACTTTACCCGCAGAGTACAGGGAGGGACGGCTAGAGCCTGGACCCCAACACCCTGAGTACGTGATAAAGATCTTCGCTGAGCTCAACAGAGTGGCACCGCTGAAGCTACCTCCCATGGAGAAAAAGGAAATAGTGGAAGTGTTTAAGAGAAGGCTCTTCGAGAACGCCTACGAGAGTGATGCCAAGAGGTGTGCGGCGGAGGTCGCCGAGGAGGCTTTTAATAAGGCCAGTGCGGACAATGCCCTCTCGGACGCTATCAAGATCAGGTACGGAGACATCGCCGCTTTCAAGAGGAGCCTGGAAGGGCATTATCCGTTCCACCCGTACTTTGTGGAGACGCTCGTCAACATAGCCTCGACAAGCCCAGAGCTCGGGCTGACCAGGCACTTGATATCCTACGTCGCGAGACTGGTAAAGGAGGTCTACGACACTGCATCACAGCGTAAGAGAGAGCCTCGTACAGCCCTATTCACAACCTGGCTCATACCGCTCGACGCGCCCGAGTTCAGGACTGACCTGTTGAGTAAAATGCCATCAGACGTCCAGAGCGACTTCCAGAGGATCTACGAGGAGGACGTGAAGAAGAAGTTCGGGCGGAAAGTAGAGGAGTATATATGGAGCTTGGACCCCGCCTCTCCGCAGGAGGCCCGCGACTTCGTAAAGGCAGCCGTCGCTAGGACGGTCTGGCTCACGTCTATACCCGGGCGGGGTAGCAAGAGGAGCGAAGTCGCGAAGCTCTACCCAGTATCCAAAGAGCTACCCGCGCTCGTCTACGACCCGCTCGCATTCCAGAGGGTCTTCATGGCCGACGTCGTCAACGCCGTCGATGAGCTACTAAGCGAATCGACCTACATGGTCAAGACGGATGAAGACAGGGTACTCTACGCTAGGATCGCAGACTTGACCAAGATACTCCGCGAAAAGTACTTGAGTGTAACAGAGCACGACGCCCTCTCAGTTTTAGAGGGTTTAGTCAACGAACAGGCCATCAAAGGCGGGAGGAAGATCAGGAGAGTCAGGCCGATCACCTCACACAAGTTCCTCGAGCTCGACCTGCTCAGGAAAGAGGTCGAGGAAAACGATGATCCACTCGTGCTTATGTACATCGGCTTACAGGAGCCCGACCAAAACCTAGTCGAGTCCCTCCTGTCGAGGAACAACGTGCTGTTCCTGCTCCCCGACTACAACATGGACCCCATGGATTGGGGGCTGATGTACACCGAAACCATCAAGGCGATCGCCGGCAGAGAGCCCCACACCATGAGGGACTTCTTGCTCAACCTCCTCAAAGTCGTCAAGGCTGTTAGGGACTTGGCGAACAACCGCGAGTACCTTTTGGAGGTCGTGGGCGAGGAGCACCTGGACGATACACGGAACAAGCTGAAAAGGTTAGAGGAGGAGGTTGTAAGACATGTCGTGCTCGCGATATACACCATGATGAGGAGGGTAGTTATGGGGACGCGGAGGCAAGGGTACGAGGTGGATTTGAAACCCCCGGAGAGAATCAGCGACTTATCGAACATAGTGAGGCTACTAGAGGGGGCACTGGAGAGGAGAGGCGTTATAACCAAGTGGGAGTGGAGCGACGTCTACAACCAGCTCAGCGGGTTCAAAAAACTGTGGGACAGCAACATGAGCCTTAAGGAGCCGATCAAGGTCAAGGACCTCTGGGATCAGCTACTCAACGCCCGCGATGTAGAGCCTCACATAACGGGCTTCAGCGACTTCCTCGACGCACTGAAGATCGCGTACGAGAATTGTATGATCGCTTTCAGGTACAAGGGCGAAGTGCTGTGGATAGACTACCCGTTCACCGAGGCCGAGGCGGAGCAGTTCTACAGGACGGGTAGGAAGTATGCTTGCAGTTGGCAGAAGGACGTCGCAAACAAGGTAGAACGCCTCGGCGCCGATATCAGAGAGCTGGAGGCCGTGCACCCAAGCTTCGTCCTAAACGAGTACCTCGAGAGGCTACGTGCCAAGGCGTCCACCAAGCCCGGGGAGAGGGTGGTACGTAGACTCGCGGTGTACATGCCCGACGGTAATAAAGTGGACCTCACGACCTTCCTCGAAACGTCTAAACTAAACATTGTTGAAGCTTTGTCCTCCCACCCAGTGGTACTCGTGGAGGAGACCCCGCCCAGGGTCTTCAATATGAGGGTGACTAGTGTCAACGGGAAGCAGCTCGGGAAGGAGCCCCTCGAGCTAGGAGGGGAGGGGGGTCTGGAAATCGTCGTTGAGGGCTCGATGGAGAGCGCCGAGGAGTTCCCTGTGGAGATAGAGCTCAAGGCCGTCGAGGAAATATCGAGACGAACGGCGTCCAGCAATAGAGTGGAGGCGAGATCCAAAGGATCGTTTACAGCAAAAATAACGGTGAACCAGCCAGGCGAGTACATCGTAGTAGTCACAGCTAGAGACGCCGCGGCGCCCAAGGGTTACAGGACAGAGGAGGTCCCGGTCGCCAGAGTCAGGGTCAGTGGAGAGTACTGTGTCAGTCGGTCGGTGAAAGGCGTGGACTTCGCCAATTGGGGGCCTCCAGTTGGCGTGAGGCTCGAGTTGACCAAGCTCAACATCGAGGGCCGAATCCTTAAAGGCGCGATCAAAAGTCTAGCAGACCTATTGAACTCTCTCAGCACGTACAGGATTTACGCAGACGGCTACGTTGAATTGGAGAACCAGGGCGAGGAGCTGAGGATAAGCTTCAGAAAGGCGAGCACGAACAGGCTCTCCAGGCTCCTACAGTCGCTGGGCGTGGACGTGGACGTGTACGCTAAGATAGAGCTCCAGAGCGCCGGGTCAAACATCAGACTGGCCGACCTTATAAAACTCGTTGAGGACAGGTTTAAGTCTCTCGAGACCGTGCTGAGCCTGGATTACAGGGAGTGCAGGAGCGTGTGAGCATGGGGTTGCAGGCCGGCGCGAACCTTAAAGTCGTGATCCAGCTAGTCCCGGCCAAGAGGCCGTACTACATGCTCCGGGTGTACGACGAGGGCAGACTACTCCTACAGGCCAAGAGGGTGCTCAAGCCCGAGTACGTCTTGAAGTGGGTTATCTACAACCAGTCTCTCATAGAGGGGGACTTCATGAAGATAGAGAAGAGGAAATCCGGCACCGTTGTTATTTCTGTGAGCAGGGCGGCTGACAGGCACTTCAAGCTCCTGCTCTTCCACTCGCTCAGCGTCCTCAACATAAGGTCGTCCAAGAAGGCCGACTGCCTAGCTATTTGTTGGTCCAGCATAGACGCTATAAGCCCCGTGATCGACGCCTTGTGGAGCCTCATGATGGTCGTTGACACGAGGAGGTTCTCCAGCCTACTAAGAGGATATTGCTTATGCAGGTAGAGGAGCCGGCGCTACCACTGAAGGGGGTTCTCAGCCTAGTTCTAGAGCCGTTATTCAAGTACAACCCTTTCTTCAGCCTCTACTACAACCCGTTCTCGTCCCCTCCCGAGCCCCAGGTTGTCTCGAAACCGTACCTCAACTTCCTCCACCAAGTCTCCCTAGTATTGGACGTGATCCCCAGGAGAAGGGTGAGGCTTCTAATAGGGGACGAGGTAGGGCTCGGCAAGACTGTCGAGGCTATCCGCCTTATCAAGTACCTAGCCATGGTGGGTGAGGCCTCGAAAATCCTGATCATCGCCCCAAGAGCCCTTATCCGGCAGTGGCTCTACTATGAGTTGTGGGATCTCCTTCACGCCCCTGGCGTCCTGAGGATGCTTGGTAAAAAGACGGTGGAGGCAGTAAAGAGAGAACTCGAGGAGGGTGGTAAGCCCCTCATAATGGTAGCACCGCTGGACTTAGCCAAACGTGGCACGGCGGACAAGCACGCCTATGGCCGGTACAAGCCTTACATCGAGGTACTGTCTAGTGTAGACTGGGACCTCGTAGTGTTGGACGAGGCGCACCAGGTCGGGTTCACAGGCCCCAAGCCGAGTCTCAGAGTGAAGAGGCTGAGTCCCATCCTCAAGAGGGCCAAGCACTTGATCCTACTATCTGCCACCCCTTCCAGGGGCACTCACAAGGACATGATCTTGAGGATGTCCCTTCTTATTCCCGACGCAGATACTGCGCTGCGAGAGCTAACCGAAAACCCTGAAAAGCGGAAGAGACTCTACGAGGACGCGGCCGGTCTACTAGTCTACAGGAGGACAAAGGAGCACGTCAACCTGGCAGAGGGCAGAGAGGTGTTTACGAAGCTCAACTCTTTCATGGCCCTGGTCAAGCTAGGCGAGGCAGCGCAGCTCTACGAGAGGCTCGGCAAGTTCCTAGGGAGGCTTCTAGGCCTGTTTGGCTCCAACGCGAACACCCTGCTAAAGCTGGTGTTGTTGAAGAGAGCGCTTTCCAGCCCTTACGCCTTCCTGAAGACGTTCATGAAGGTGGTAGAATCCCGCTCCACTCCAGAGCCTGAGCTTAAGAGACTACGCGTTTCCGACCGCCTCGTCGAGGAAAACCCCGACGCTCTTGTAGAGAAGGTTCTCTACTCGACTATCAGGTCCGTCCCAAGCGAGCTCCGCGATGAAGCGGCACTCCTCTTGTCCGAGTTCCAGAAGCTATACGAAGCCGGGGACCCCAGCTTCAGGGCCCTGGCCTACTTGCTCTACTACTCCGCGACTGGCAGAGGCGGGGCCCCGAGCGAGCTTAGAGGCGACTACATTGTGTTCAGCGAGTACAGCGACACTGTGGACTACCTCTTCTCAAAGTTCACGGAGTTCCTGAAGAGCGCGGGCTTCACCGAGAGGAGCGACCTACTCGACAAGTTGCTGGGAGGCGTTTCCGAGAAACTCTCCCAGCGGGCACCATACGCGAGGCTCAAGAGGCTCGAGTCCGTGAGAAACTCGTTCAAGGTTCTCGAGGGACAAGGCAAGTTCTTCGTCGTGGGCAAGGTCTCCTCGAAGAACCGTGAGCTCGTCTACGCGCTCCCGGCCCTCGGCGAGGCGGCCGGTGAGGTGCTGGGGGCTGGCGTAGTAAAGGTCCTGTTCAGTACCGACGTAGCCTCCGAGGGATTAAACCTCCAGGAATTCAACGTCGTCGTGAACTACGACGCGACCTGGAGCCCTGTGAGGAGGGAGCAGAGGATTGGTAGAGTCTACCGTCTGAGGCAGACCAGGGACTGCAGCGTAGTCGACTTCGTCAGGTACACCACTGTAGAGCTCGCGTTCTACGAGAAGCTCGTGTTAAAGCTTCTCAACATGCTCGAGCAGAAAGTCGCCACGAGGCCGATCGAGAGCCTGCTGGAGCTATACCTGGAAAAGGAGGGGTCTGGGGGCGGGGAGAGGCTCGTGGTCTCCGAGAAGTCTATTGGAGCCGCTCTACTACACGTGTTCGAGGGCTACTACTCTAGGAGCCTCCCCATCGAGCCCCTCCTCGAGGAGGCCTACAAAATGCTGCTGGAAAAGCTGAGGACCTACAAAGACCTAGCCGAGTCGCTCACGCCGAGTTACGAGGAAGTGCGTAGGCTCCAGAAATATGTCTGGCATTTCACGGGTTGCTCCAGCCACGAGGAGTTCCAACGAGTTGTCCTCAGACTAGTGGAAGTATTCCTCGGTAGGCGCTATACGGAGCCTTCCAGGGCGATCAGGGAGCTATATAAGGCATTGGTGGGTCAGAAGCCCGCGTTCGACCACGTGGTTGTTGTAAACGAGAGCGGGCTCGAGGAGGGCTATATCGCCGTAGTCGATTTCAAGCTCGGGGGGACGACCAGGTTTTCTACCCCGGTAGCTGTTCTGAGGAGAGGGGGCAACGTCGAAGTTCTAGTCGGGCTACAGGTACTGGACTGGCTGGCTCAGAAGCAGTCTGAGGGTAGTCTTAGTGTCCTCAAAGCAGATTGGGTGGGTAGCAAGCCGCCGAGGATTTTGGAGGATGAGGTCTCTAAGTTGGCCAAGAAGCTGGACCTGCTATTATACGAGCGGCTCTGGGAGAAGCGGGATAGACTCGTAGAGCTCACAGAGACCAGGCTCGTAGACCTGGGAAGGCTGGAGGCGGAGGTCGAGAGCCCCTTCATACACGTAGTTGGGGTCGGAGGCGTCGAAGAGTACGGGGTCGACTGGCAGTCACTGCCCCCCGAAAAGAGGGAGTGGATGGAGAGGGTTAGCGTTGAGCACGTCGCCAGCTTATTCAGGGAAAGGGGCTGTAGGGTTCTCGAGATTAATATAGGGAAAGCGAAGCCCTACGATGTACTCGTAGAGTGCCCGGGACCTGGTGGACCGGAGAGGCTGGAGGTCGAGGTGAAAAGCCACCTGGAAAAGGTCTTCGTCGCCGGCTTAACGGATTGGGAGACCAAAGAGGCAGAGAAGAACCCAGCGAACTACATTGTCTGCAACGTGGCTGGGTTGAAAGAGCCCGACAAGTCCTCGTGGGTCACTGTTTGCGGAAGGTACGCCGACCTACCTAAGAGGCTTGTCGTCCAGGTTAAGGAGGAGAGGCGGGCCATCATCTTCTTCGGAGGCCGCCAGGACGTTTAAGCGGCCTGTGAATGGGGCTGGGCGGAAAGGCCTCCCAGCTAGCCCTCGACCCCCGCTGGACTCCCGCTGCTATGGTGTGTCTTGTGTAAGTTTATATACGTGTGGGCCTTACAGGTATATAGGTGTTGGGGTCGCCATGAGGCGTATTTTCGTCCTCGTAGTCGCCATGGTGGCCCTGTCGCTACTAGTGCTGCCGGCTAGGGTCGAGGCGCTGTCCACCGGCGGGGGCTACGTCACGGTGCCGCTGGACGTGCTACTCGCCCTCGCGCGGCCGGGCGACATAATCATCGTGAGGGGGGACTCCTGGTACATGAAGATAGCGGGCTACTGGCACCACGTAGCAATCTACATAGGTAACGGGTACGTCGTCGAGGCCACCCCGGAGTACGGGGTCAAGATAAGCCCCGTCTCCTCCGTCGTGTCCAACAGGCTCGCAGTGGGCCTGTTCAGGGTCAAGACCACCGACTACGTGAGGCAGAGGGCGGTGCAGTTCGCGCTCGCCCAGCTCGGTAAGCCATACGACTACGGCTGGCTGGTGTACCCCGGCGGCAAGCAGGTCTACGGGCCCAGCTACTACTGCAGCGAGCTCGCCTGGGCCAGCTACCTGGCCGCGGGAGGCCCCGACATAGACGCCAACCCCGGCTTCACGCTAA
This sequence comes from Thermogladius sp., assembly GCA_023256015.1. GTDB lineage: Archaea > Thermoproteota > Thermoprotei_A > Sulfolobales > Desulfurococcaceae > Thermogladius. The sequence goes on along the minus strand of JAGDWK010000022.1, from coordinate 932 downwards.
GGTACGGCTACAACGTCGCACCAGACGAGATAGCGATGGACAACGACGTCTACCCGGTAGCCGTCTGGACGGCCTAGGCCCACCTCACACCCGTTTTTAGACCAGGGCACCTCCCGCGGTCCTCCGGGAGCAGAGGGGGTTTTGTGGTCGCCGCGGCTC
>JAGDWK010000022.1:0-763 GCA_023256015.1 Thermogladius sp. | reverse complement strand
GCGTCGGGGCTGCCCAGCCCCTCCGCGCTCGCTGCTCCCACCACGCGGACAGGGCTGCTGGCGGCGGGGCCCTGGACCCGTGTATGCTTTAGGTTCTTCAGGCCATGTGTAGGGGTTGGCGGGCTAGCCGGGTGTAGTGGAGTGTCATGTGGCCAAGTCGGCGCGAGTGAACTCCTGTCCTCTGTTAGGGAGAGGGTCGTAAGGTGGGCTCTGGAGCACAGGTTCGACTACCCTTGGAGAGTGGAGAGGACGCCGTACAGGGTTCTGCTCGCCGAGTTCCTTCTCAGGAGGACCACAAGAACGGCGGTGGCCAGGGCCTTCCAAGCCCTCGTCGAGAGGTTCCCGGACGTGGAGTCGCTGCACAGGGCGCCCCTGGAGGAGGTTGAGGAGGCCCTCAGACCCCTCGGGCTGTACAGGGTGAGGGCCAGGCAGTTGAAGGAGCTCGCGTCCGTCATCGTGGAGGAGTACGGTGGCAGGGTACCCGACTCGTGGGAGGAGCTGGTGAGGCTGCCGGGGGTCGGCCCCTACACTGCGGGGGCGCTTCTAAGCTTCGCCTACGGCAAGCCCGCGCCAGTGGTGGACGGGAACGTGGCGAGAGTGCTCGCCAGGCTGACGGGGGCAGAAACGTTTATTAGGGTCATTGGGGTGATTTCATGGGCAGTTGGGGTCGAGTGTCGAAGCCTGCGGGGCGGTGGGAGCAATGCTCCAAGCCCCGCGAGACTACTCGGAGATGTGAGCCCCGTGCCGTTGGGCTCGAAGGAGT
>JAGDWK010000003.1 GCA_023256015.1 Thermogladius sp. | reverse complement strand
ACGGGCCCCGTGTATTGTATTGGGCTGTCGAGGTTTTATTACTGAACACCGCGTGCTTCCGCGGGTATGGCGTGGTTTCTAGAGTAGAGGTGTTTGTCCCGAACGCGGTGAAACGTGGTGCCGGGCTCGCGCGTCGTTCAGATCCGCTACGCTTCGACCTCGACTCTGTCTCCGCCGAAGAGGGTGAGGTACTCCCCCGTGTCGTACACGAGGTGCCCTTCTTTAAAGACCCTGATCTTGACGTGTACGTAGTCGTCGGCGCTCGGGAGCGTCAGGGCGCACGGCAGGACCTCGCACACGGTCCTCTCCCCGTCTAGGGACACGGCCTCGACCGCCAGGCCCGGCGCCCCGGACTCTATGAAGGCCTTGTCCGATATCGCGTGGTAGAGCCGGTCGCTGGAAAGCACCTCGCTCCTCCCGCCTGCTATCCAGCCCAGGCGTATCTGCGAGAACCTGTACCTGCAGTAGAACAAGAGCCTCAGCTTGTAGAAGCCCCTCCTCAAGTAGACCTCCTCGCTCATGTAGAGCGTCGGCGGCTGGTCTCTCCAGGCGTCTATCAGGAGCTTCCCGTCCAGGTAGAGCCTGCTCCCGTCGTCCGTCACCACGTAGAACCTGTAGGAGCCGGGCTCGTCCACCCTCAGGAAGCCCCTCCACTCGACCATGAAGAACTCGGGCGGTACACCCCTAGTGGGCGAGTCCCACCAGGTGAAGTCGACCCTGCTGTGGACAGCTGCCGCGACCGGCGTCAGGCCGGAGGTGTCTTGGGGAGGGGACTCGCCGCTCCAGGTGTAGAAGAAGGCCTTGAGCCCCGGTATGAGGCCTCTCTTCTTGACCTTGATCAACCCTTCCAGACCCACGTTTAAAACGCGCTCTACGTAATTAACTAGGGCAAGTAAAGTAATTAAGCGTTAGGTGGTCGAGCGTGGTAGTGGTCAGCCCCCAGCTGGTGAAGACGCTTGTGGCCGGCAGCAGGCTGCTGGAGGAGGCCTACTACACCCTGCTGAACGACGTGGAGGTGCAGGCCCTGTGGGAGATGGCCAACGTCATGGCAGTCAAGAGGCTGAGGTACAACGACCACGGCCCCGTACACGCGCAGATAGCAGCGGGCGCGGCCCTGTACCTATACCAGCTGCTCAGGAAGAGGGGTGTCGAGTCCACGCTAGTCAAGGACGGGATAGTCGACACAGAGGAGGAGGCAGCCCTGGTCCCGCTGGTCGGCGCACTGCTACACGACGTGGGGAACTCCGTCCACAGAGACAACCACGAGAGGGTCGGGGCCCTGCTCTCCGAGCCGATAGTCTCGAGGCTCCTAGGCTCTTTGATCGACGACCCGCGTAAGAGGGTCAGGCTGAGGCAGGAGATACTCCACAGCATATACTGCACCGCCTACGACGTGGACTGCCTCACGGTGGAGGCCGGGTGCGTAAAGGTCGGGGACGGGCTGGACATGGCAGAGGGGAGGGCTAGAGTCCCGTACTCTCTAGGGAACGTCAACATCCACAGCTTGTCTGCCCTGAGCATCAAGAGCGTCGAGGTCCTGGAGGGGGAGAGCAGCCCCGTCAAGATACTCGTCTACATGGACGAGACAGCGGGCGTCTTCCAGGTGGACGAGGTGCTCATGCCGAAGCTGAAGACGACGCCGCTGAGGAAGTACGTAGAGGTGTACGCGATCTCCGGAGACAGGGTCCTCAAGACATACTCGCCCTCTTGAGAATATAGGTTTATAAGCTTAGGTCCTATCATAGTAGGACTGGTGGCCGAGGGATGTCATTTAACAAGGCTACCTAACCCGTCCTGGTCTAAGTTCAAGAGGACCAGGCTCCTGAACCAGCAGGGGCCGGGAGAATTCCTCGCCTGGATCGCCGGGAAGAAGGGGCGCACGCTCGTTCTCCGAGACCCCTCGGGGGCGCGAGAGCTAAGGCCTACGGGGCCCCTGGGAGAACAGCTGCTCGCACTACCGCTCGAGACCCTCGTCTGGGTCAGGGGCAGGGTGGAAGGCGAGAGCATAGTAGTCGAGGACCTGGCGGTCGTTAACAGGCCGCTGGTCGAGAGGACGGTCGACTACCTAACCTCGCCGCCGGACCCGAGGAGGTACGCCGAGCTCTACTACTGGTACGTCAGGGGCGACGGCTTCAGGAGGGTCGCGCTAACCAGGAGCCTGGTACTGAAGTACTCGAGGGAGTTCCTGGACGCCAACGGGTTCATCGAGCTGGAGCCCCCTGTCGTGGGTGTGGTGAGCGACCCTGGTCTTAGGGGCGCTAGGAAGCTGGTCACAGAGGCCTACGGCTTCAGGCTAGAGCTGATGAGCAGCTTGATAATGTACAAGCAGTTGATGGCCAGCGTGTTCGAGAAGATCTACTACGTCGCTAGGAACGTGAGAGAGGAGCCCCCCGAGAACCAGTCCAGTGGAAGACACCTGTTCGAGTTCACCCAGTTGGACGTCGAGTGGGGGCTGTCGAGCCTCGAGGACGTCAAGGGGCTGGCAGAGCGGCTCCTACACTACGTCCACAAGAGGGTGTTGGAGGAGGCACCCGACGTACTCCACGAGAGGTTGCTCGACAAAAGCCTCTTCAACCCTCCGTTCCCGGTCATGACGTACGAGGAGGCCCTTAAGAAGGCCCTCGAGCTCGGTTTCAAAGAGGAGTGGGGGCGCGAGCTCAGCATCGAAGCGGAGACGGCCATCTCCAACGCGGTCAACAGGCCCTTCTGGCTGATGTTCTTCCCAAAGCAGAGCAGGGGCTTCTACTACTACCCCCTGGAGGGCAACGAAGCCCTCAACACGGACTTCAACCTAATACTCCCCTGGGGCTTCGGCGAGGTCTTGGACGGCGGCTGTAGGGAGTACAGGTACAGCAGGCTGTTGGAGAGGATAAAGAGCCTGAACGAGGACGTCGGGAAGTACGGGTGGTTCCTGGAGCTAGCGCTGAACGGCGGTATCGCGCCGTCCTGCGGCTGGGGGTTGGGGGTGGAGAGGCTCGTCAGGTTCATGCTGGGCCTGGAGCACGTAGCCTACGCCACACTACACCCTAGGCTACCCGGCGTCCTACCCCCTTGACGAAGTCGAGGACCACCCTCGACGCCCTGGCTGCCCCGTCGCCGAAGGTAGCAGGCCTTTTTGAGAGCGTCTCCTCCACGACCCTGTCCAGCTGAGAGGGGTCGCCTGGGTCCGGTGTTATGTAGCCCAAGTTCAGCTTCCGCGCCACGAACTCCGCGCCCTCCCTCCCCCCGGCCAGCGGTATGTCGGGGTTGAAGGCGATCACAACGGGTTTACCGTAGGCCTGGCTGGCCTGTATGGCCGCTATCCCCTGGTGCGTGATGACGAGGTCTGCCCCCGCGATCCACCTGTCTATGTCGGGGTCGTAGTCGAACACTACGCTACCCGGCAGCCTCCTCTTGAGGTACTCCGCCCAGTACTTGCCCGCCTGGATGACCAGCTTGTAGCCCCTCAGCCCCCCTCTCGCGATCGTCCTAAAGAGTAGGCGGTGCCCCATGGTCCCAGTGGTGACGAGGACGTAACCCCCCCTCTCCGGCTTGTAGACGGGCCTCTCGTAGATCAGCCCGACGTAAAAACCCCTACTCCTGTAGAGTCTCAACTGCTCCCCCCACTGCAGGAGCGCGTAGGCCCCCAGCCCGTGGAGCAGCCCCACCGACCTGCTCTTCTCGAACACCCTGTACGGGTCCTCGACGCAGAAGACCGGCACCCCCCTGGCGAGGGCCGCCAGCGAGGGGGGTACGCTGTGGTTGGAGCCGGTGCAGACGAGGGCGTCCACACCCCTCGCGAGAGCCGACGCCTTTACGAGCGCGTGAGGAGCCCTCGTTAAGACCCTGTACAGCCTCTCCTGGGGGTGCAGAGGCTTGGGCGAGGTCGAGACTCTAACGCCGCGGCCGCGCAGCCTCGAGGCCAAGCGCCTTAGAGTGTTGGTGTCGCCCGCCGGCGCGACGACCTCGATCTCGAGCCCCGGCTCGAGGTCTAGGAGGCGCTCGGCAAGAGCCACGGCGAAGCTTGTGTGCCCTCCACCGCTCGCTACGAGGGCCACCCTCAACTGACCACCTGGTACCCTGCAGCACCGATAAAAGTATAATTGTCATACTAGGATATGAAATTCTGGGACTCCGGATGTTTGACCCACTCGAAGTCAGGAAGGACTTTCCCATCCTCGAGCGAGTCGTTAAGGGCAGGAAGCTCGTGTACTTTGACAACGCCGCCTCGACGCAGAAGCCCGTCCAGGTGATCAACAGAATAGTCGAGTTTTACAGCAAGCACTACGCTAACATCCACAGGGGCCTCCACACGCTGAGCCAGGAGGCTAGCGAGATGTACGAGAAGGCCCACGAAACGCTCGCGAAGTTCATCAACGCGTACTCCTGGGAAGAGGTGGTCTTCGTCAACAACACGACCGACGCCATGAACCTGCTGGCGTACGCGTGGGGTCTCGAGAACCTAAGGGAGGGAGACGAGGTGGTTACCACTGTGATGGACCACCACAGCACTATGTTGCCGTGGAGGAAGATAGCCGCTATGAGGGGGGCCAAGGTCAAGTACATAGACGTCACGCCCGAGGGGTACCTGGACTACAGTTCTTTAGACGAGGCGATCACGAAGAGGACTAAAGTAGTGGTGTTCACGATGGCCAGCAACGTCCTCGGGACTATCAACAACGTCAGGGAGATCGCGAAGAGGGCCAGAGAGGTGGGGGCGATCGTGATAGGCGACGGCGCCCAGTACGTCCCCCACATCCCCACCAACGTGAGGGAGCTGGGTCTAGACTTCATGGCCTTCAGCGGCCACAAGATGCTGGGCCCGACGGGGAGCGGCGTCCTGTGGGGTAGGAGAGACCTACTCGAGAGGCTGGGTACGTTCAAGGTCGGCGGCGACACGATCAAGGACGTAACGCTGGACGACGTCGTGTGGCTCGACATCCCGTGGAGGTTCGAGGCCGGCACGCCGAACATAGAGGCCGGTATAGGCCTGGCGGCCGCGGCCGAGTACCTGCTCAGGCTCGGCATGGAGAACGTGAGGGAGCACGAGAAGAGGCTCGTCGAGTATCTGCTGAAGAGGCTGGAGGAGGAGTTCCCCGACGAGGTCGTAGTCTACGGGCCGCGGAGGCCTGACGACAAGACCGGCGTCGTGGCGTTCAACGTGAAGGGGCTGCACCACCACACCGTGGGCATGGCGCTCGACTTCTTCGGGATTGCCGTGAGGACGGGACTACACTGCGCCCACCCACTGCACTACAGGCTCAAGATGACCTACCTAGACCCTCCCCCAGACAAGGTCCCCGACAGCGCCGACGAGAGGCTGAGGATCTTCGGCTCTGTTAGGGCCAGCTTCTACGTCTACAACACGCACGAGGAGATAGACTACTTCATAGACGTCCTGAGGAGAGTCATCGAGTTGAAGGAAGCGCTGAAGTCCAAGCCTGTAGAAGCTGCCTGTACAGGAGGCTAAGAGCAGGAGAACGATGCGGGGATTAAAAAAGAGGTTTCCTGGTTAGGGGTTTAACGAGCTTACTTGGCCGGGCCTAGGATCCTGGCGAACTTCTTGCCGGTGTAGGGGCTTGTAGCGAACGCTATCTTGATCTTGCCCCTCTTAGTCTCCCTGACGACGACCTCGTACTGGTCGGTCTCGTAGTACTTCTTCGCCTTTAGGTCGAAGAACTTTAGCTTCTCAGGCATGATCCGACCCTCTTACACTTTTATTTTCACTTTTAATTGTAGAATGAGGGGATATATAAATTTATTGCTCGGAAATTAATCAGTATTTGAGACACATAAAGTAACACCAATAATATTAAATATTAAATCATTAATCAGAATCATTCTTTGTAGGGATCGAGTTTAAATTGAAAACACGGATTACTTTAAGCATTTAAACAGTATCCCGTAGCGCAGTAAAGTGTTCATAAAAAAGTAGAGTGTTAAAATTTAAGGGAAGGAAAAACTGGTTAAAAGATGGGCCACTTTAGGTCGGGCTCCCTGCAGACCCCTGCTCGCTGGTAGAGGTTGAACGCGGCTTCGTCGGCCTTCCTGAGGACTTCCTCCTCGTCGAACGTCAGTATCTGCCTTTCGAAGACCACGAGCCTGCCGTCTACTATGACGTGCTTGACGTCGCTACCCATGGCGGAGTAGACGAGGTGGGACACCGGGTTGTTCAGCGGCTTCAGGTGTGGTTTGTGAAAGTCGACCACCACGAGGTCGGCTCTCTTGCCGACCTCTATACTACCGACTAAGTGGTCGATCATCAGGGCCCTCGCACCGTTTATCGTCGCCATCTCGAGTACTTGCTCCGCTCTTATCGCTTCGGGGTCACCGGTCAGGAGGGGCTGGAGTAGCGCGGCCACCTTCATCTCCCTGATAAGGTCGTAGTCGTTGTTGCTCGGCCCGCCGTCTGTGCCCAGAGTTACGTTGACGCCCCTCCTCAACATCTCCGAGACCCTGGCGCCCCCGCTGGCGAGCTTCAGGTTGGACGACGGGTTGTGGCTCACGCTAGTCTTGGTCTTAGCCAGCAGGTCGATCTCGTCGTCCGTCGCCCAGACTACGTGGACTAGGACTACGTTAGGCCCGGTTAGGCCGACCCAGTGAGCAAACTCGACAGGCTTTTTCCCGAAAACCTTGACGGTGTAGTCCACGTCTTCCCTGACCTCGGCTAGGTGCATCGTGATCCCTGTCTTCATCTCCCTGGCCTTCTCGGACATCTTCTTGTACAGCTCCACGGACACCGCGCCGGGGGTCCTCGGACCGAACCAGATCCATATCCTCGAGTCCCAGCCGTGGTACTTGTGGTAGAGCCTTATCGTGTCGTTGAAGCTGGTGTCCCCCGGCTCCACGAGGCCCTCGTGTAAGACGTTCTCCTCTAAAGCGTACCCTTTCAAGTCCATTACATGCCTAGCGACAGCTGCCCTGATACCGCTGTCGTGTAGGAACTCGATTATTGCGTCCACGCCGTACCTACCCACTAGGCCCGTCTCGAGGAATGTCGTGACACCCGACTTCAGCATCTCGGCGACCACCAGCTTCGCCGAGACCAGCGCCTCCTCCGGCTTGTAGTTGCCCTGCAGCGGCCACACCCTGTCCTTGAGCCAGGGGATGAGCCTCTTGTAGTCGGCGCAGGCCTTCAAGAGCCCCTGGGCGAGGTGGACGTGCGTGTTGACGAGGCCCGGTATCACCACGCCGTCTCGCGCGTCGATCACCACGTCGCTGTAGGACTTGTACTGCGGGTCCAGGTTGTCTCTCTTCCCTACCGCGGTTATTACGCCCCCTTCCACCGCTACAGCGCCGTCCTTGATCACCCTCCTCTGCGGGTCCATCGTTACGATCCATCCGCCCCTTACGTATATGTCCGCCACAGCCTCCACCTTCACTAGCATATCTGCCGTGAAAATTAATAAGGTGATGTTGAGAGAAATTAGTAAAACCCCACGAGGAGTACTCATGAGGAGCTTATTCAAGTACGACATATCCGAGAGAGCCAACCTTATAAAGACTGCGAGGGGCCTCCTCCCCGCCGACATCGTCGTCGTGAACGCGAACGTCGTGAGCGTGACTACTGGCGAGGTCCTCGAGAACAGAGCGGTGCTGGTGAAGGGGAGGAGGATCGCTGGCATAGTGAGCTCCAACGGCGTCAGCAAGTACATCGGTCCGGACACGCTGGTGATCGACGGTAGAGGTGGGTACGTGGCACCGGGTTTCATCGACCCCCATATACACATCGAGTCCAGCCTCCTCGACCCCTACGGCTTCTCCAAGGTAGCTCTAAGGCACGGGACAACGACGGTGGTAGCCGACCCTCACGAGATAGGCAACGTTCTAGGGGTTGAAGGCGTAAGGATATTTGCGGAGGCCTCTCTGAAGCTCCCCCTCAAGATCCTCATAGACATACCTAGTTGTGTACCGGCCACCTCGCCCAGTATGGGCCTGGAGACCACGGCTCACGTGATCACGGCACGCGACGTAGAGAAGCTCGCGGACCTCGAGAACGTGGTGGGGCTGGGCGAGGTAATGGACTTCGTGAGCGTCGTGAACTCCTCCGAGGAGGTTCTAGAGAAGGTCAAAGTGGCCTACGAGAAGGGGCTAGTGGTTAACGGCCACGCCCCGCTACTACCCGAGGACATGCTGAACGCGTACATATCGGCGGGGATTTTCAGCGACCACGAGTCCACCGAGGGCCTGGAGGCCCTGGAGAAGGCTAGGAGGGGTATGCACGTGTTCATAAGGCAGGGGAGCGCCTGGAGGGACCTAGAGCCCCTACTGCAGAGTCTCTCCAAGGTGGACTGCGAGGTCTGCTCTTTTACAAGCGACGACTTGAACGTGGTGGACCTATTCGAGAAGGGCCACATGGACAGGATCGTGAACGAGGCGATCGAGAACGGGATGGACCCAGTGAAGGCGATCAAGTACGCGACCTTGAGGCCCGCCACCAGGCTACACCTACAGGAGCACATAGGCGTCGTGGCCCCCGCAAGGCTGGCAGACATATTCACTTTCAGCAGGCTGGAGTACGTCGTCCCGGAGACCGTCATCGCGAACGGCGGGGTCATCTACTACAAGGGGGAGTTGAAGAAGGAGTTCGTGAAGCCTGTTTACCCCGACTACGCGTTGAAGACGGTGAACTTAAAGCGGCTCCCGGCTCCCGAGGACTTGGTTCCGCGGGCTAGTGTGCCTAAGGGCACTGTAAAAGCCAACGTCATAGAGGTCAAGCCCGGCTCGGCCTTGACGAAGTGGGTAAGGGAGGACGTTGAGGTGGTCGACCACAGGCCTGTACTGGGTGAGGACGAGCTATACGTGAGCGTGATCGAGAGGCATAAGGGTAGCGGGAGTACTGGGAGGGGGATTATAAAGGGTCTAGGCGTCAGGATCGGCGGCTTGGCCCAGACCATAGCTCACGACACACACAACGTCATCGTGGCCGGGCGAGACCCTGTCGACATGAGCCTGGCGGTCAAGAAGCTGGCGGAGATACAGGGCGGAATAGTGGCGGTCCACGAGGGGGAGGTACTCGGGCTCGTCGAGTTGAGGTTAGCGGGCTTGATGAGCGTGAAAGAGCCCGAGGAGGTGTACTCCGAGTACAAGAACTTCGTGCACAGGCTCAGGGAGAAGCTCGATGTAGAGTTCGAGAGCTTCTTCATGACGCTAGCACTGGTCGCGCTACCGGTCATCCCAGAGCTGAGAATAACAGACAAAGGACTTGTTGACGTCATGAACGCTAAGCTCGTACCCCTTTTCCTCGAATAGACTGGCTCGCAACCCCCTTACTCACTCAGCTTTTTCACTATCGCCTTCTCGCTTAAGATCCTCGAGACGCCTGTCGGGTCTGACACTACTATCGTGACCGGCTTGAGGCCTCTAAGAACCCCTTCAAGGTAGTCTATCTTCGAGGAACACGCAGGAGACGAGTTCTCGCACGCGTATCTCAGCACGTCTATCACCCTCGTGATGACCCCTTCAACCGTTGTTATCTCGCCTTGGGAGAAGAGACCCGGGGAGACCTCGATGTCGACCTCGGGGATCTTGATCGTCGCCGCAGAGGACTTGATGAAAAGAGCCCGCTCGTCACCAGGCTTCTCTATCCTGTACAAGATTTGAACCGGCTCGCTCTCCTCGAGGCTCATTACATCGCTGTGCTTGTACCCGCAGTGGGGGCATTTAAAGGTCGACAACAGCACTTCGCCGAAGAAGGGTATCTTGTATAAGAACTCCTCTACGACGCCCTCCTTTCCGCAGAGCGGGCAGCGCGCCTTGTACTCGAGGATCTTGAGAGGCCTCGGTTGCTGCTCAACCTCGTTCATAGGGAACCCTGGACGCTACGAGATGGGATCCATCACAACTAGGGGCCCTTAAAAAGCCTACCCCCAGCCCCTCTCTGCAGACAGCCGCTGTCAGGCCCCTCGCCACAGAGAACTCTATGACAGGGGCGAGCATCCTTGCTCTGAGGGGTTTGCCGAGGTACCTGTAGCCTTGTATCAGCTCCCCCTCTTCGAAGTAGAGCCTCTTGTACAGCTTCTCTAGCTCTGGAAAGGCCTCTACGATCCTCCTGTAGCTGTCTGGTTTGAGCTTGTAGGTCGACGTAACCACGTGTTTAGCGCCGGCGTTGGCCACGGCATCGACCAGCTCCTTGATCGAGGCCGGGTCGTCGTTGAGACCGGGGAGTATAGGGTCGATCCTGACTCCGACAGGTATGCCTGCCTCACTCAGCTTCTCGACGGCTCTCAACCTCCTCGATGGGCTGGGAGCGCCGGGCTCTAGCTTTGACGCTAGCGAGTCGTCTATCGTCGTTATGGTCATCATTACCGCGCTGGGCGTCTCCCTTAGGATGTCGACGTCCCTCACTACGATGTCTCCCTTGGTAGTGATGAGCACCCTCAACCTCCTCTCCGACAAGACCTGTAGTGTCCTCCTCGTCAACCTCAGCCACTCCTCGAGAGGGGGGT
>JAGDWK010000052.1:7250-11011 GCA_023256015.1 Thermogladius sp. | reverse complement strand
TGACGTGGGTCGCGAAACCTATTCCGACAACTCTGTACTTGATAGTGAACTTTATGTTCCCGCCCTCGCCTCTAACTGTCAAGTTCTCCTCGTCAACGGCCTCGCTACGCATCCTGACAAACTCTCTCTGTAGTGACCTAAAACCTGTCCTGATCGAGAGCTCCGCCTCAACGTAGTTCTTGTCGCCCCGCACGATCACTACCCGGGGGTTCCTCGAAAAGAAGGTCCTCAAATCCCACAAACTCGAGTAGACCTGTTTTTGCCTCCCGGGAGAGTAAATAGCCTTCTGCTGGCTACTTTTGCTCATTTCTAGTTCCCAACACTAACTACTCTAGGAAAACCGAATTTATATTCTTTAGAATTATGCTACTCGGGCTATAAAGGCCTATCCCCGCTGAACAGCCCTCGCTATCTAGTAGGCGCCCGAAACTATTAGCTTGGCTTTCTCCGGCGTGTACTCCCAGTCCGGCGGTAGAATGCCCCTTGACTTGTAGTACTTGACTAGCCGGTGTATCTTAGACTCGATCTCGATCAAGCCCTTCTTGCTGTGGTAGTCTTTGGGGTGCTCGTCTAAGTGTCTCCTCAGGTTCACCGCCCTCTTCATCAAGTTGAACAGGTCTTCTGGAATAGGCGGTGCTACGTTGTGCTCGCGGAGTATCTCTACTACCTTTTTGCCCGTGACCTGCTTCACCAGTGGGATCCCGAACTGGTCTCTCAGTATTATACCGATCATGGACGGGGAGTAGCCCTTCTTGGCGAGCTCCACCACAAGCAACTCCACGTCGCTGGGGGTCATATCCAGCTTCAGCCACCTAGGCGGCCCGGCCCGAGAGGGCCTCGTCGAGTGGGACTGCCCCTTGTCTCTCCTCTTGTTCATACCGGTCACTCCTAGCGTCTAAGAATGGGATAAACTGTTAACCAAGCTTTAAAACATTACCCGGCTACTACCCGCTCTGCTCCATCATCTTTTTCAGCCTGCTCAGAGCGCTATAAACAGACTTCGCCCTGTGGGAGAACCTGTTCTTCTCCTCCAAGCTCATCTCGCCAAATGTCTTCTCCGACCCGTCTGGCGTGAAGATCGGGTCGAAGCCGAAACCCCGGCTACCCCTCGGCCTGTCGGTTATGAACCCACATACCTCTCCATGTCCAACGACGATGAAGGGCTCGTATATCACGGTCGCCACCGACTTGAAGCACGCCCTTCTATCGCTCACGCCGTCCAACAGCTTCAGCACTCCCTCAATGCCTATCGTCCTGTACACGAAGCTGCTGTACGGACCCGGGAACCCCCTCAGAGCCTGGATATACAACCCCGCGTCCTCGACGAGAAGGGGCCTGCCAACAAGCAGGTAGGCGAGTATCGCCGATTTCCTCGACACCTCCTCTATGCTGTCGCTCTGCACCTCGAGCTTGAGGCCGGGCATTAGTTGAACGTCGAAGCCCAGTTCTCTGGCAACAGCTCTCACCTCCTCGTACTTGTGTATATTGTCCGACACGAAGAGCAGCTCCTGCCTACTGGGTGTATGCTTCGCGCCTGAGCTTTCTTCTGAGCCTTTCCTCGACATACCTCCCCCTCCTCCTAATGTCGAACATCCTCTCGACCACTTCTTGGTGCCTAGGGAACGTTGAGCTGTAGCCCTCGATAAAAGACTTGAACAACCGATCTGCCTTGTCGGGCACAAGGTTCCTAGTGCTTCTGTCGAATAGGTGAAGGTCTATTGCGTACTCCTCGACGTCGTTGCTGTACCCCGATAGCCCGAAGTCTATGATGTATGCCTCGCCGTTTTCGGTAACGATCACGTTGGAGACTGTGAGGTCGCCGTGGTAGATCCCCGAGTTGTGCATGACGCCCACCTGTCGGCCGACGTCCCTGTATATCCTCTCCAAGTCCTCGACCCCGTAGCTGTTTAAGACGTGAAGAAGCCGGCGACCCTTGACGAATGTCATCACGATCACGTAGTTCTCCATGTCCACCAGGATTGGTTGAGGCACTTTCAAGCCTTTCTCGAGTAGCTCGGCCATGACCCTGGCCTCGGTCTTTGTCCTGTAGAACCTGAAGACCCTGTCGTAGTCGGGGTGCCTGTAGCTCCTACTGACTCTTACCTTGACCACGACGTCCTGCCCGAGTAGGCTACCGAGCAGGACGATCGACTCCGCCCCCTCCGCAAGCCTCGTTAGCCTCTCTATGGGACCCATGGGACTTCTACCTCGTCCACTCTCCACCTCTGCCTTACGTATGCTTTCACAGGGTCTACTGAGACCCCGTAGAGGTAGTGTAGTAGACCAGTGTAGGCTATCATCGCACCGTTGTCGCCCGAGTACTCGGGTGGTGTTGAGTGGTAGACGGCGTTGTGCTCTGAAGCCATCAGCTCGAACTTCCTATTCAGTTCGGCGTTCGACGCCACACCCCCTACCAGCAGGACCGAGTCCTTCTCAGTGGTGAGTAAGACTCTCTCGGAGACCTCTACTAGCATGTTGAAGGCGGTCTCCCTGAGGCTCAAACATATGTCACCTAGTCTCCTCTTGTCGCCCCTGCCCGCTCTCTTGGCCAGGTGGAGAGCCGCAGTTAACAGCCCAGAAAAGCTCAGGTCGTTACCCTTCACTACGTATGGTAGGGGTATGAACTCCTGCCCCCACTCGGAGCACACGTCTATAGCGTGTTTACCGTCGACCACGTAGGGTGGGGCAATTCCGACCTCGCGCGTGAAAGTGTCGAAGAGGTTCCCGAGGGGTATATCGAGGGTCTCCCCGTACACCCTGTAGGTGCGGTTCTTACCTGCGAGGACCATGGTGTTGCCGCCGGAGACGTAGACCACTACCGGGTCGGCCAGCCCCGAGACCAGCTTACCGATCTCGACGTGTGCGACCGCGTGGTTGACCGGGACTAGAGGCTTGTTCAACATCGAAGCAATGAACCTAGCCAGGGTAGCGCCTACCCTGATACAAGGGCCTAGACCGGGTCCCAGGGCTACCGCGACCGCGTCTACCTCCTTCAACTTTACACTCGCTTGGTCTAGTGCCTCCTCGAGGGCTTGTTTCGAGTTCCTAAGGTGGGTGTAAGAGGCCTCTCTAGGGTGTATGCCTCCCTTGGACGGAGTGTACCTCTTGTTGACGTTTGCCAGTATGGTAACAGCGCCTTCCCTAAACTCTACTAGGCCGACACCAAAGGTGTGGCTTGTGGATTCGAAGCCCAGGACTAGTACGCTCCTGTCCTCTCTAAGGGGGACCGTGAAGGGTATCCTGTACTTGACCTTACCGGACATACTCGGTGTAACCGCACTTCCCGCAGTGCCATCTCGGGACGGGTTGTTTGTGGTAAGCCATGAAGCTACCGCACTTCGGGCACTTCTTGTTCCTGGGCTTTATGAAGCCCTTCTCTAGGTCAAACTCGTAGAGTTTATGGACGTGCGCCATGTCCCTAGCCACCCTGCGCCTGTTGGAGTTTCTGGAGAGCCTCCTCGTTCCTCTTTACAATGTACTCGGGCTCGAAGTACCTCGCCCTGTCCGGCGAGTCGTAGATGTGGGCTCTGACCAAGCTGACCCCCATGCCGTACTCCGTCTCGATCTTCTTCACGTACACGTGCTCCACGGACACGTTGTACAGCCTCGCCAGCTCTGCTCGAAGAAGCCCCCTGCTGATCGTACCCTTACCGACGTGGCCTATCCTCAAGACGACTTCCCTTCGCCTTATGAGCGGGTTGTACTTTTCCTCGACAATCTCGCCGGCAAACTCGCCGACCTGGACGCTCTTGCCCATGCTC
>JAGDWK010000052.1:5334-7150 GCA_023256015.1 Thermogladius sp. | reverse complement strand
GACACGACATCCCCTACTGTGGCAGTGAACTTGAGCCCTCTAACAGTACCCTCCTTGGGGGCGACGTAGAGTGTGCCCTGTGGCAGGCTGGCACTTCTCCTGAACTCCTCCCTCAATACCAGGGACGGTAGAAACAAGGTTAAACTACCTTTATAGCGTAGCGGCCAGGTTTTGTGAGCTCCAGCTCCTTGGATATAGACGACTTGGCTGGGTCGATTACTACTACGACCCCCTCCCACTCCTCTGAGAAGTCCTTTGAGCCGCAGACGGGGCATACCTCGGCTTTTTTGTCTACCAGCGTCCTGCACCTCCGGCAAACCTTGAACGGCTTTCCACGAGTAGACAAGGCTACTCCTCCTTCTCAACTTTGCCTAGGCCGACCTGTCTCATCGTCAACTGAATTCTCAGGCCCTTCCCCGGCTGGAGGCCGATGTTGTAAATCCTGGCCTTAACCACGTCGCCTTTCTCGATAGTCTTCTTCCCGCCCTTCAGCAAGAGGGCTTGCCTAGAGGAGTCGTACTCGGCTCGCTCGTCGGAGACCTGCCCTATGTAGATGAAGCCGTCGAGGGGGCCCAAGTCTATGAAGATACCGCTCTCCGTGACGTTGAGGACTTCTCCCTCGACCACCTCCTTTAGGAACGGGTCGAACGTCAGGGCTGTGAATTCTACGTCGTGGTATGTGGCGCCGTCGCCGTGTATAATCCTGCCGTACTCGTTGACCTTCACGTCTAATATCGCCACTACCAGCCCCGCGTTGCTCGTCAACGCCCCCTCGTACTCCTTCCTAAGCTCTTCCCACGAGACCTCGTCAAGAGGCCTACCGAACTTGTCCGGGGGTATTCTGACCACGCTCTTGACTTTAATGAGTTTGAACAATAAGCACACCTTAGCCTAATAGTATTAAGAGGGTCTTTTTAATGTTTTCACGATCAAGGCAGTAAACCCTCGTACTCTAGCCTACGCGACTCCTCTCTGAAGTATATACTCGGGATCCCGGCCTCTCTCAACCGCCTCCTGAGCTCTCTGTCGTTTGTCGCCACGGCCACAAGACAGCCCCTGCCGCTCGCGTACTCTATGATCGCCTGATCCACGTCAGGCGCTGTTTCAAAGTCGACGACGCTACACCTGTGTTTAAGGTGGTCCAAGACTCTCTCTAGCAACCTCCTCTTCGTACTTCCGAGCTGTCTTGATACGGTTTCGAGCTCTCTGAGCACCGCGCTCAGCAGCACACATTTGTAGGGGTACTCGGTAATGCCTTCCAGCTGGGATATTAGGTGGGGGTGCTCGGACAAGATAACTACAAAGTTTGTGTCAAGGACAATTTCTAGGCTCCTTTGCTGGCCACACTCTCTATTATACCCCAACCCGAGAGCCTCCACCTACCGAGGACCCTCCTGCTCAGAGCCACCCTAAAGTTGGGCCACGTTGCTACAGGCTCCTTCAACTCGACCTCCATGTGGTCCTTACTGAGCTTCGTTATGGTCCCCACTCTCACGGCCGTACCAATAGTAAGGACTATCATCTCCTTTTGCTGCAGCGGAGACATCTTACTTAGCTCCTTAAGACCAACGACTCTCTCTAGTACATTGTACTGTATAGTCAGAGAGTCGACAACTGGTGGCGTTCTACCGGGCCTCCCGACGACGTTGCCGACGAGGCTATCCGCCTTGGTGAGAGAGGGGTCTAGGTTAGTGCCTATCGCCAGTAGTCCGCCCGGCCTAGCCTCTTTAACCCTCAGGTCGCCGAACCTTAGCTCTTCAATAGTGCTTACGAGCGGCTGGTACTTGTAGGACGTCTTTCCGACAAGTACTTTAGC
>JAGDWK010000052.1:0-5234 GCA_023256015.1 Thermogladius sp. | reverse complement strand
CCCCGCCAAGTTTCTCTCGGGGACAGGTATCTCCTCGTAAAGCGCTTCTAGGACTACGTCAATGTTCACCTTGTGGAGCGAGGAGACCGGTATTATAGGGGCGTCCTCGATCGGAGAGCCCTCTAGAAGTCTCCTGACCTCGCGGTAGTTCTCCAGCGCTCTCTCTTTCGACACCACGTCGATTTTGTTCTGAACTACGACGACCCTCCTGATGCCTATTATGTTGAGAGCCGAGAAGTGCTCTAGGGTCTGCGGCTGGGGGCACGGCTCGTTTGCCGCTACGACGAGTATCGCTCCGTCCATCAGAGAGGAGCCGCTCAGCATAGTGGCCATGAGTGCCTCGTGACCGGGGGCGTCTATGAAACTGACCCGCCTGAGAAGCCTTGACTCGCTACCGTCGGGGCACACCTGTTCCGTGGTGTATGCTTCGGGTGGGTTCAAGGAGTCGCAGTACGCGATATTCCCGTCCGCGTAGCCTAGTTTAATCGTCATACCCCTCTTTATCTCGTCGCTGTGCTTAGCTGTCCAAATGCCTGTTATAGCCTGTACGAGCGTCGTTTTCCCGTGGTCAACGTGGCCGACAACGCCTATATTCACTTCGGGCTGCCTCATCTCCCAGGGCAGAAACCGTTCACCTCGAGCACCAGGTTTCAGCGGTGAAGAAATACCACCTTCCTAGTATTTAATCATCGCGTTTATCTGGACTATGTCACCCGATATGGTGTCCCCGCGAACAGTCTTCTTCCTCCTCTCTCCGCTCTCAGCCGGGTGAAAGCCTGGCGGACCCGATAAGAGAGCCCTCTTCTTAACGGGCCCGTGAATGTCGGGCCTCATCGGGAACCCGCTGTTGTCGCTGCCACCGGTTATAACCAGCTTGACGCCCTTGAGACCAACTATCTCGCCGCCTATCTCCTCGCCTATTTTCAGGCCTATTAACGAGTTCGTCCTCTCGTCGTTGACCCTGATCTGCCAAGCCCTCGCCCTGAAAATCTCGCCCTCGAGCTCGTTAACGCCCGTAAGGTTTATCATCTGCTCCGAGTTCACCCTGGCCTCCCCCTCGGGAACCGCTGAGTCGGGGATGGCCACTCCCGTTATTTTCACCTTGTCGCCTGTGTCCGGCCTCCTCATTCTTATCGTGACAACGCCGTGTTTAGCCCCGAGCCTGTTGATGGTCTCCGGGTTGAGCTTGATCCTCGGTAACTCGAACTTCTCTTTTATTTTGTCAGTGTACTCCACATCGGGGTCTCCGATTACTTTGACCTTTAAAACGACCTCCTTCTTAGGTGCTTCTGGGTCGCTCACCACGATCTTGAAGTCGGGCATACGACTCCACCAGTTGCCCGGTGGACTAGTTTTAGATGTGAAAGCCAGTTTTATAAACGCTTCTCTAGTAAGACCAGCCCTGCCGGTGAGAATTCGGGCTGACCGAGATTCTTCAGCGTGGACGAGGCGGGTTCGCCCGAGTCTAGTACTGGCGTACATTTAATTAAGCTGTGAACCTCACAATGTAAAAATGTGAGAGCAGGTGACTCCAGTAGAGGTGACGCCGAGTTGGGGTCTGACGCCGAACAGTGGATAAGGCAGCCCATAGTAGTAGTTTTGGGGCACGTAGATCACGGGAAAACCACCTTGCTGGACAAGATCAGGGGTACTGCTGTGGCTAAGAAAGAGCCGGGCGAAATCACGCAGCACGTGGGTGCGAGTATGGTGCCGGCCAGCGTCCTCAAGAAGGTGACCGAGCCCCTGAGGAAGTTCTTCCCGAGGCTGACCGTTGATATCCCCGGTATACTGTTCATCGACACCCCCGGCCACGAACTCTTCTCGAACTTGAGGCGCAGAGGGGGTAGTGTTGCCGACCTCGCCCTGCTAGTCGTCGACGTCATAGAGGGCTTCCAGAAGCAGACCTACGAGGCCCTCAGCATACTGAAGGAGAAGAGAGTCCCCTTCGTCGTGGTGGCCAACAAGATCGATAGGGTGGAGGGCTGGGTCTCGAAGCCCGACGCCTCCTTCCTAGAGTCCCTCAAGTCGCAGAGCCAGAAGGCCCTCGCTAAACTAGACGAGAGGATCTACGCGATCGTCTCGAAGCTGTACGAGCAGGGATTCGAGGCGGACAGGTTTGACAGGGTAAGAGACTTCCGTAAGACCGTGGCAGTCGTGCCGGTCTCTGCCAAGACCGGTGAAGGCATCCCGGAGCTCCTCGCACTGATCACAGGGCTAGTACAGCAGTTCATGAAGAAGAGACTTGTAACCAAGAACGAGCCTGCGAAAGGGGTAGTCCTCGAGGTTAAGGAGGAGCCCGGCTTTGGGACGACTATCGACGCCGTCATATTCGACGGCGTCTTGAAGAGGGGCGACACCATCGTTCTCGCAGGGAAGAACGGGCCTATAGTCACAAAGGTCAGGGCGCTCCTAATGCCAAGGCCGCTACAGGACATGAGAATGCACGAGGGGGCCTTCACTCTCATAGACCAAGTCGTAGCAGCCGCCGGCGTAAAGATATCCGCCGCGAACCTCGACGACGCGCTAGCCGGCTCCCCGATATACGTCGCTCCCAGCGATGAGGTGCTGGGTGAGGTCGTCAAGGCTGTTAGAGAGGAGGTGGGCGAGATCATAGTGAGGGGCAGCGGGAGCGGTGTGGTGGTCAAAGCCGATACACTGGGCACACTAGAGGCTTTGACCTCTGCTCTAAAACAAATGGGCATACCCGTGAGGATAGCCGACGTGGGCCCGGTGACCCAAAACGACGTCCTAGAGGCCTCCATTGTTGGTAAGACGGCTCCTGAGTACAAAGTGGTGTTGGCCTTCAACGTCAAAGTACTACCCGAGGCGAAGAGCCTGGCCGAAAGAGAGAACGTGAACATCTTATACCACAACGTGATATACCAGTTACTCGAGGAGTTCGACAAGTGGGTCAAAGAGGTTAGGACTAGAGAGAAGATGAAAGAACTAGAGCAGCTTGTTAGACCCGGTAAAATAAGAATACTGCCGGGCTATGTCTTTAGGAGGAGCGACCCCGCAATTGTCGGCGTCGAGGTGTTGGGCGGTAGAATAAAGCCCGGGTACCCCCTCATGAGAGAAGACGGCACCGAGGTAGGGGTGATCCTGCAGATCAGAGACAAAGACCAGGTGTTAAAGGAAGCAGTAGTAGGGTCCTCTGTCGCGATAAGTATCAAGGGCCACGTTATGGTCGGCAGGCAGATCGACGAAGGGGACCTACTGTACACTAGTATCCCAAAAGACCACGTCAACCTCTGGCTGACAAAGTACAGGAGTGAGTTGTCCGATGACGAGCTCCTTGTTCTAAAAGAGATAATCGCGATAAAGAAAAAGAAGGATCCGTTCTACGGGGGCTTCTACCAGCTGTAAGCCCAGCTAAGCTAGCTCGTTCTCGCTGAATAACAAGCCTATTTCGTACGCTGCAGACTCCGGGCTGTCGCTAGCGTGGACGACGTTCTCCGATTTCGAGAGCGCGTAGTCACCCCGTATAGTGCCTGGGAGAGCCTCTCTACCGTCCGTGCTACCGATCATAAGCCTCGCGACGCTGATCGCCGAGTCCCCCTCTATCACCATTGCCACTACGGGCCCCGACGTTATGAAGTCGATTAGAGAGTTGAAGAAGGGCTTGCCCCTGTGTACACTGTAGAACTTCTCCGCGAGCTCCCTGTTCATCCTCAACATCTTCAGGCCCACGATACGGAAACCTTTTTTCTCGAAGCGGGAGATGATCTCGCCTACGAGTCCTCTACGAACCCCGTCCGGCTTCACCATCACAAGTGTTCTCTCTACGACCATCCCAACGCTCACCGGCCTTCACTCGTTTCATCATTTCTGGGCCGAGTGCTTTGCGGTCCACTTGTACTTTCTAGGGTCTCTACCCAGCCTGTAGTTCTTGAAGCACTTGCTGCTACAGAAGTACAGGATTGAGCCGTCGTTTTTCACGAACATCAAGCCTGTTCCCGGCTCTATCTCTCTGCCGCAAAAGGCGCACGTCACTATCTTCAGCATTGTAAGCACACCCACTACATACACCAAGCAGTTTAAACCTCCAATATAAACCTTTATAAACACGCTTTAGTTGTATAACGTTGCTAAGGTGATAACAACGAGCAGCCCTAAGAAAGTTGTCTTCGAGCCGCTGAACGTCAACGTAGTAGAGGAGATAGGCTTCCCCGCCGAAGTCGTCCAGATACTCGGAAGGACGGGTGTCACAGGCGAGATTATACAGGTTCGAGTAAGAGTCCTCGAAGGGCGCGATAAGGGGAGAGTCATAACCAGGAATGTCAAGGGACCTGTTAGAGTGGGCGATATTCTCATACTGAGAGAGACGGAGAGGGAAGCCAAGAAGCTCACTGGCAAGAGGTAGACCTCTCCACGTCAGTCCTTTGCCGGTAGAAGAGAGGGGCTCTTGGCCATCAAGCTTGGCCTAATAGGACTATTCTGGCGGCACACGAGGCCAAAAACCGAAAGCTGAAAATAAAAACGGTTCTTTTGTATGTAGGAGCGGTTCACCCTTAGCTCTTGGCCCTGATCTCCTTCAGTTTCGACAGCACTTCCTCGGCGAGATCCTTAGCTCCCCCGAAGTCGATTATCGCTGCGCTGGCTGCGGCGACTTCAATACCGGCCGCCTGCCCTAGTCTCTGCTTGCTGGGCACGTATATGTAGGGTATCTTTTTCTCGTCGCACAGCGCTGGCAGGTGAGCGACTATCTCTGGAGGGTCTACATCTTCCGCGATCAGCACGAGTTTCGCCTGACCCCTCTCCACGGCCTTAGTGGTCTCGTTTGTCCCCTTCCTGATTTTCCCGCCGGTCTCCCTCGCTTTCTTAAGGAGCTCGTACGCCTTCTCAGCCAGGTCTTGCGGAACCTCGAATTTCACGTAGAACGGTTTGGGCATATCATCCTCCTCCCTAGTGGTCGTCTGTAGTCTCCTAGAATTCTACAACGGGTTTTTAACGTTAACTTAGAGCGGCTTAACCGGGTTTCACAGCGGTAAACCCCAGAGCCCTCCTGTCAAAGAACACCCTCACAAAGCCGGCCCGTACGAGTCTCTCCTTTATCCCCTTCAGAATACTCGGAGGCCCCCTCGCCCTGGGTTCACCCGTGTAGTGGAAGAGTACCCCGCCTGGCTTCAAGACCCTGAACAGCTGGTTGTAGAACTCCTGGCTGTACAGGTCACCCGTCGAGGACGTGAACCTCGGGGGGTCGTGAATGACCCTGTCAAAGAATTCGTCCGGCA
>JAGDWK010000005.1 GCA_023256015.1 Thermogladius sp. | reverse complement strand
CGCACCCGGGCGCGTCACCGACCGATATCCAGAACTTCAAGAACCAGATGACGAAGTACTGGATGGAGTACTACGGCCTCATAGACGCCAACGGCAACCCGGTCCCACCCTACATTAGGATGTGGAAGCTGGTCTTTAACAGCCTCAAGTTCGACTTCGGCTATACGAACCAGGAGGGCATAACCGGGTTGATAGGCAGGCTACCACCACAGCCCGTTATAACCGTGATAGCGGGCGTCTTACCGAGGACTATCCTAATGGCCACCGTGGCCGAGCTCGTCTGTGCTCTAATAGCTCTACCTTTAGCTCCAAGGATAGCCTATAAGCACGGCTCCTTGTGGGACAGGCTCATAGTTAGCTACGCGGCGCTCTTCAACGCTGTCCCGGTCTGGTGGCTGGCTATGATCCTTCTCTCGGTCTTCGGTTACACGCTCAGGATCTTCCCGACCAACTACAGAGCCTTGATGACGTACATAAACACGTTCTGGAGCAATCCGCTGGTCAACACGCTCTACATATCATGGTACGCGACGCTCCCAGTCATAACACTGGTCATAGCGTTCCTGAGCACCTGGCTGTACTCGATCAGGGCCATGGTACTGCGAATCGTGCGAGAGGACTTCGTCATGGTGGCCAAGGCGAAAGGACTGCCTGAAAAGGACATAGCCAGAAGGTATATCGTGAGGGTCATGGCCCCTCCTATAGTGACGTACGTGATCCTGGCCCTCGCGGGCTCCCTCGGCGGGCTGATAATAACAGAGTCCGTCTTCGACTGGCCTGGCATGGGGACGCTGACGTACTACGCTATCACGACAGGCGACGTTAACACTGTGATGGGCGTCTTCTTCATCCTAGTGTTAGTGTATATACTGGCAAGGCTGCTACTAGAAGTACTGTACATTATCCTAGACCCGAGAGTCAGGTACAGGTAGGGTGGGGTAGCTATGGCGGCCCAGCAGCCCTCTCTAACCACGTTAATAAAGCAGAAGTTCATCAAGCCGCTGTGGGGCGGCCTCAAAGAGGTCTGGAGTTTCGGCACGGGTAAAGTAGGGCTCGCTCTACTATTCGTACTCGTCGGGGTATCCGTGGTAGCGACCGTTACAATGCCCTCTAACTTGCTTGCCATGTGGGAGAGCCCGTCCTTCTGGGACGAGAACCCCCTGCTAGTCCCTCCAGCATGGGTCGCCTACCTGGGTCAGCCGGTTGCTCCGCAGAGCGTCAACGTTTTAACTAGGCCCACCACGTCGACGGAGCAAGCCGGGTTCATGTACTACGTATACACGGTCAAGTACACGTTGACACAGCCACAGTACCCGCAAGACATACTCGCTAAAGTACAGGGTGTTGCCGTGTTCAGTGTCCAGGTAAACGGGACTACAAAGGTGATCGCCCCGTCAATAATCCTCAAACTGACGAGACCAGACAACCTGACGTTTACTCTGACAACCTCCACCCCGACCGTTGGTAACATAACTGGGCTCTATGTTACCACCGACGTGAAACTGGCGACGACCAACTACGGTGGAATAGCTGAGGCCCTCGGGTCGAAGTACATAAACGAGACGCAGCTATCCAGCGTTATAGGGAATAACGCGACTCTGCTGTCCGTCGTGAGGCTCGGGATAATCAACAACATCGTGACGTTGATGAGGAGCTTCCCGCAGTTCTACATATTCGGGAAGCTCAAGGTAAACGTGACTCTCGGAAACGTGTCCTCTGACCTGTTACCGATATACCACCAGGTTGAGACAGTCGCGAACAGCGTAACTCCCGGCGCACCTGGCTCTGACTTGGTCAAGGAAAGCCTCAGCAGAGCCCTCTCAGAGCTTAGGACGGCGCTGGCCTCGAAGACCCCCTCCGATATGGTACCACACCTATACGCCGCGCTCGGCAACTTGACTCAGGCCTACGCCTTCTCGGTCGCCTACAACACTCTCACCCCAGACCAGTCGAATGCCCTGTCCTCCGCGATGACGTCGCTCTCGAAAGTTATAAACGACTTCGAGACGACTACAAAGTACTACAACATCGAAATACAGACGCAGCCGCTTACGGGGACGTACACTGCAGACGTCATTGTGTCTTACTCCACGGAGGCCCCGCTGTCACAGCTGCCAGGGCTACCTGTTAAGACCGTGCGTGTTATATTCAAGGGCTCGGCTTTCGGACTGCTAGGCACGGACGACATCGGCAGAGACTTAGCGGTCATACTGTTCTACGGGTTCCCCGTTGCCATGGCGATAGGCTTGACAGCGGCCGTGGCGACAACACTGATAGGGCTGATACTGGGCGTCATTAGCGGATACTACGGAGGCTACGTCGACGAGGCGATCCAGAGGACCGTTGACGTCATAGGTAACATACCGCTCCTGCCGATCCTTATACTGCTGGGCCAGATCGCGTTGTTGGTGTTCGTCAACAACCCGTTCATGGTGCTGATGACCATAATCACGGTCCTGATAGTCTTCGGCTGGGGAGGCCTCGCGATAACCGTCAGGACGATGACCCTGAGCATCAAGGAGGAGCCGTACATCGAGGCCGCGCTAGCGCTTGGCGCGAGCAACAGCAGGGTGATCCTCAAGCACATACTACCGCAGGTAGCAGCCTACGGTGTAGCCTCCATGGTGTTCTCGGTGCCATCGGCCATACTAACCGAGGCGGGCCTAAGCGTGCTGGGTATAAGGTCGGGGTACCCCACGTGGGGTGCGGTACTCAGTAGAGCAAGGGACTCCAACAGGTACGACGTGTGGTGGTGGATCCTACCTCCGGGCATCCTGATCTCGATAACGAGCCTGGCCTTCGTGTTGGTGGGTCTAGCAATCGAGAGGATCGTTGAGCCGAGGCTGAGGACGCTGTAGAGGGCGTAAAGCAAGCACTTTTCGCGATAGCGTTTTTAACGTGCTCGTAGGACACAAAGTCGACCACTACGCGCTTTCTCATATTTGCTATAATCGCGCAAAGTTATCTGTTATTCAAATACACGAGACCCTCGCCGAATACCACTAAGTGGTAGCCTCTTGCTCTCTGGTGTGGTTTCAGCCTGGTAAGTTCTCTTCACCTGTCTAACCGGGAGTAACTCATCATCCTAGCAGAGAATAGATCCAGTCTCGGTGTTTTATGCTCTAAGTTCGAGGAACCAGCAAAAACACCTCTAGGTGTTGTAGCCGTAGCGATTTAGAGCAGCTCTAATAGCCGGCTTAACTAGACGCCCCCGACTTCTCTTGTTCTAGCTTCTTTAGTTCCTCCTCTATCTCCTTCTCTATCTCCTCAATTGGCTTAGGAGGCGGTGTGGTGGCTAGTGTGTAGCCGATCCAAGCCAGTATTCCGAATACGCCTAAGACAGCTATCATCGCTGTTAACTGGAGTAGCTGCACCCAGTAGGGGGTCATGAACAGTATGTAGCCGTAGGCTACTATGACTACGATGCTCACAACGACTAGACCCCAACCGACCATTTGATCCCTGTTCATTGGTAACCCCCATATTCAGAAAGTATCTCAAGGGATAAAAACGTGTTGTTGGAGCAGATAACTTCCACGACTCAGTCGTGACAGTACTGCGATATCCTCCTCAGCAACCTAACCTCCATTCTTTTCATGTAGAACACCGTAAGCGCTAGGGAGAAGCTCACGATACCTGTTGTCGTGAATATAGCCCCTACTAAGGCCCTAATGTGGTGTATGACACCTGTTAGAACGTACTTGAGGAACACGTAGAAGTCGAAGTACAGTCCCGGTATTAGGGTCAGGGCTCCGAGTAAGAGCACGGTGAAAGTCGGGTTGTACCTCCACGTTAGCAACAACATGCTTAAGAGTATCGTGAAGCCGTGCCTAACACCAAGCTTCTTCTCGCCCACTCTCTTCCTGTACTTGATGGGGACCTCGGCTACTTTATAGCCTGTCGAGAGGGTGTGGGACAAGATCTCGGCTTCTACGCTGAAGTCCTTGAACTCGAACTCGACCTCGTCTAGGACACGCTTCCTCACCGCGTACATGCCGCTCAGCGCGTCGCTAAGTTTCACGCCGTAAAAGACGTTGAACAGGCTGGTCAGGAACCAGTTGCCGAACCTATACACTATGCTCTGGGCCCCCTTCTCGATTTGTTTCCTGGCTCCAATGACTAGGTCGTAACCCTCTTCGACCTTTTTAATTAGGTCTTGGATGTGCTCGGCTGGGTAAGTGTAGTCGCCGTCCATTACTACAACGACGCTACCGTTTACGTACTTTAGGCCGGACTTTATGGCGTCCGCCTTACCACGCCCTTCTTGTCGAACCACTCTCACTCCTAAACTCCTCGCGACCTCGGGTGTACCGTCAGTCGAGCCCCCGTCTACGACGAGAACTCTGGCTGGGTCGTAACCCAACCCGATTACCTCTCTAAGGGTCTTCTCCAGCCCCTCTCTTTCGTTCAGCACGGGGATGAGGATGGTGAAGTCCGTCGAGACGTCATTGCCCAACCTGGGCGGCACCTTGATAAGTCTATCAACAGGTTTATGTAAAAAAGCTAGTGCCTTGAGCCTAGGTGTTGTCACAGTGAAGTGCCACTACTGCGACAGGGAGGCCGTCGTGAGGTTGCCCTATGCTAAGCTCAACCTCTGCAGGGAGCATTTCGCGGAGTACCTTCTACGTAAGCTCGAGAGGAGCGTGAAGAGGTACAAGATGTTCGGTAAAGGTAGCAAGGTCGTCGTGGGCGTTTCTGGCGGTAAAGACAGCGTAACCCTCACCAAGCTTCTCTCGGAGTCCGGTCTCGCGAAACTACTCGTCGTCCACGTAAACCTGTCCATAGGAGAGTACTCCAGGATATCCGTGGAGACCGTGAGAAGGTTCAGTGTAGAGCACGGTCTAGACTACCTCATCGTGGATCTATCCGAGTACGGTATCAGCATCCCCGAGCTCGTCGCGAAGACTAGAAGAAGCCCTTGCAGCGTGTGCGGCATGGTAAAGAGGTACGTACTGAACGCGCTCACATTGGACTTGGGTTACGATGCGCTGGCTACTGCTCACCACGCAGACGACATGGCCGTGTACATAGTGAAGAGCTTCCTGCTACAGGACTACGACCAGCTCTACAAGATCTCCCCCGTTAATTACGAGGTGCCGGGGCTCGCCGCTAGAAAAATCAAGCCGCTCTACGAGTTCTACGAGTTCGAGATCGAGAGCTATGCGAGGCTGTACGGGTTACCGTTCGTGAGCGTAAAGTGCCCGTTCAAGCACGTGGGTTGGCTCGAGCGCTACGTTAGAGAACTGCTCGACAAGGCCGAGGAGGAGTCCCCCGGCTTCAAGATCTCGCTACTCAGGTCTCACGCTAGGAGAACGTTGTCTATGAGGTCAGCGGAGCAAGCCAATCCGAAGGCCTGTGCTAGTTGCGGCCTCATAAGTAGCGGAACCGAGTGCTCGTTTTGCAGGTTTACGAGGAGAGCCCTGGGTCAGCCGATGGGGCTCGTGGTTAGAAGATGGATTATCGGAGAGGCCGCGGCGAGCGGGACGCGTCGGGTAACCGGCACCCCGCCTAGCTCGGTAGGCTAGGCGGCTGGGCTGGCGCGCGTCTACGCGAGAGAACTACGAGTAGGAGAGTAGAGGTTACTATCAATAGAGCGACCAGTAGAGAGAGGATTAACAGGACAGCCCCAGCCGGGCCTGAGCCGAAGCAGAGCGGGACGAAGAACAGCACTACACAGAACCCTGTCGACACGTTGGTAGCCGACGTCGAGGACTCGAAGAGGGCTAGTAAAACCCCAACAATCGACGTTGCAATACCTGCCACGAAGAGCAGGAAGCCTATGCGTGTTAGGCTGCTCATACCATCACCACGTGGTTAGCACTAGGAACGCTATGGTTACAGCCACTAGTACTAACCCGATAACCGCCGCTACTAGGGCAGCCCTCCTGCTCGTCCCAAAGACGATGGGTATCGGCCCGATGATCAGAACACCCCCGCCCTCTACTCTGTTTTCCCTATCCTCCTCCCCAGAAAGTAAGGCCCCGAACAGCATCAGCAGGAAGCCTACGAGGCTGATCGCTATCCCCAGTACTACGATGAGAACTCCGACCAAGCCCATCACTAACAGATCTCTAATGCAGACTACCATGCTATAAACTACTTCATGCCGCCGGGTATGAACACCACGGGGACTATTGCGAGGCTTGTGGAATAGTCGGGCTTGTCGACGCGGTCGATCAGCCCGAGCCTATAGTATAGTCCCAGTAAGTCCACGTAGCCGAGAAATACCCTCCCACCGCCGCACTCGATCCGCCAGTACCTCTTCTTATCCTTCTCGATCATTTGGGCCCTAGCCTTGAGTACCTCCTCCAAAAGACGCGGGTCTTTCCGCCTGATCACGTCCATAGAGGTCTTAACGCACTTCTCGTACCAGTCGAGTATTGAGTAGTCTGCTATTCTTAGATGTAGCTTCCAATCGTTTACGCCCATCCCCTTACACACTTTAACGGCCTCGTCCACAAGCTTCGCGACCTCTCCGCAGTACTTCTCGCCAATACACATAGCTGGCGAAATGTAGACGGAGGAGAACACCAAGAGCTCGGAGACTTCCCGCGACACGCCCCCGCTCTCCAGGAGCTCCACCATGTGCTCAAGCCCTGTAATGGGTAACGTCAGCTCTCTGAAGGGGTTCCCTTGAAGGTACCTCTCGACTTTGCCCCTGTACTTCTCGACGAGTCTAGGTGTCAAGCCGAGATCTCTGTACTTGAACCTCTTCCTCAACCACTCCACAGTGTCCCAGCTACCCTCTTCGTCGAGATCGAACAGGACCACCCCGCGGAGGTTCTTGACTATAGAAGCGTAGAGCGCGAACATGTTCCCCCGGGTCTCGCCGGTACTTTATTTTATCCGACGGCCCGGGTCTAAAAGGCTTATTAGAGAATCGCCCGCGGGACCCCTTTACTGGGTCATCGCGGGGAGCCCCCTCTTTAAGCTAGCTCACACTTCATAGTTAGGATAGGATTGGTGAAGGAAGTGAACGTCAAGCTCGCGGCGGGCGGTTTCATAGTAGTGTTGCTAATGGTATCCTTAGTTATTAGGGGTAAGAGGCCGAAGACCCCTATATGGAGTATCATGACGTTCACGGCGTTTATTGCTGTAGCATCGGGCCTCGTAAGGCTCGACGAGCTTAACAGCGTGATAGACCTCAGCGTCGTGCTGTTCTTGATAGGCATGTTTAGTATCACAGGCCTAGCAGAGAGGTCCGGGCTATTAGACTACGTGGCGAGCAGGTTCATACGCCTGTTCAAGACGAGAAGGTCGCTAATAGTAGCATCCTCGCTACTATTCGGGCTTCTGTCAGCTATGGCCGTCAACGATACCGTCGCGTTGATGGGCCCGCCAATCGCCTACACTATCTCGAAAGCGATCGGCGTCGACTCCGAAATGATGATGCTTCTACTGGCTTTCTCCTTGACCATCGGCTCCGTCATGACACCTATTGGTAACCCGCAGAACATGCTAATCGCTGTTAGGTCTGGCATGTCGGCGCCCTTTGTGAAATTTGTACTCTACTTGTCCATCCCGACCGCTCTCAACTTGCTTGTCACGCCTTTAATCTTGATGAAGTTGTATGGCGTAAGAAACGGGCGGAAGAGCGAGGTTCTCCTAGTCCCAGAGGAGACGATAAAAAGCAGGAGAGACGCTGCCCTGGCTGGTATAGGGCTGGCCGTCTCGGTATCCGCACTCATGGTTAACGACCTACTGCAGCTGACGGGTCTCCCCTACGTAGAGGAGAGGGGGATAATCCCCTTTGTCGTCGCCTCGGCCATATATGTGTTCTCGGAGAACCCACGTGAGGTCTTAGGTAAGGTGGACTGGGGCACTATAGTCTTCTTCATATCGATGTTCATAACCATGGAAGGGGTCTGGAGAAGCGGCTTCCTAAACCCCCTTCTGGCGCTGTTTGTTTCGGGAAAACCGGTCGACACGCCTCTCAGTATTCTATCGATCTCGGCCCTCTCGGTAGTTGGGAGCCAGCTGATAAGTAACGTGCCTTTCACCAGGCTGATGATAACCGAGCTTCACGAGGCGGGTTACACAGGAAAACAAGACCTACCCTGGCTGACGCTAGCTATGTCCACGACGATAGCTGGGAACCTGACCATACTCGGGGCGGCATCCAACATAATCATCGTAGAGTACCTCGAGTCGAGAATGGGGACCACCATCACCTTCACGAAGTTCGCGAAGATCGGCGCTATAGTGACGCTGGTAAACATCGTTGTCTACTTCGCTTTCCTAGCACCTCTACAACTTCTAGGCTTAGTCTCATAGGGCGCCCTCTCAGACGACCTGAGTGGAGCGGGTTTTAAGCCGCGAGTCTCCATAACTTTTATTTAGTATTGTATACAGGTGTCAAAGCACTCGTACAGAGCGAGGGCAGGGTGTAATTCCTTGGACGACACACTCCCCGACGAACTGAGGTTGAAGATGTTGAAGAGGCTCATCTCTGCTCAGGCCCAGAAAAAGGAGGAGAGAGACGCCCAGCCTGTTGACCCGGAGAGAGTGGTCTACAGTAAGCTGTCCGACGACAGGGCGCTTGAACTGGTAGAGAAGACGAAACAGCTGTACCCGAGAGAGTACCCCGCGGTCGTCTCCGTTCTGTACGAGATGTTGAAGAGGGGGATTGTAGACAAGCTCGACGGTCTGACCGTATTAACAGTCTTGAGAAGGCTCGGCCTCGACGTGAGGCCCGAGCTAAGGATCAAGTTCGTGAAGCAGGGTAGGGAGGTGGACTTCGAGGACTACGTTAAGTGAGCTAGAAGTAAGAGAGGAGAGAAAAACGTTGTGAGAGACCTACTTGACTCCGTACATCGTCAACGCTAGGACGGCCATCTTCGTCCACAGGCCGTTCTCAGCCTGCTCGTAAATTATAGACCTCTTCGGGTCGTCGATAACGTCTTCGTCCGCCTCGTAGCCTCTGAATATCGGTAGCACGTGCATTAAGGCTCCGTGCTTGTCCATCAAGTCCATTAACTCCCTTGTCACCTTCCAGTTCTTGTACTTCTCGTATATCTTGAGCTCCTCGTCCTTGAACTTGCTGTAGCCCACCTGGACTAGTGTTGGCGTAGCCCAGTTCCTCGGGAAGACGGCGTGAGCACCCCTCAACGCCTCCTGTAGGTTGTCAGTCACCTCGAGGGAGCCGCCGTGCTCCTTGGCGAGCTCCTTAGCCTGCTCGACGAGCTTGGGGTCTAGGTCGAATCCTGGAGGCCTGGCAATGACGACGTCTACGCCGAACCTGGGGAATAGTATCATGTCCTCCTGGGGGCTGCACCAGCCTCTGATCTCCGGGCTGTACGCCCACATTATCACGTACTTCTTACCCTGCGGGTTCCCGAACCTCTCGATGAAGGTGAACATGTCCGCCAGGCCCTGCGTCGGGTGGAACATGTCGTCGGCCATGTTGATGACGGGGATCTTCGCCGCCTTAGCCATCTCCCTTATATAGGAATTGCCTACGCCGTACAGGTAGTCAATGGCCTTGTCCAGGATCCTGATGCCTAGGCCGTGGCCGTACAGGTCGTACATAGCCGCTACGTCCTTGATGGCCTCGCCCGCCTTCTCCTGCTTTCCGAACGCCATCCTAGTTGTGGTAGCGTCAATGTATGCCGCGTGGCCGCCCAGGAAGTACATGCCGGACTCAAACGCCGCCCTCGTCCTTGTGGACGGCGCGAAGAACAGCATGTAGAAGACTTTCCTCTCCAGCACCTTGGGAATAGCCTCGACGCCGTAGTAGTTCGCTATTTGTTTGAACTCGGCTGCTAGTTTCAGCGCTATGTCGATCTCCTCGTCGCTCCACTCTAGCGTGGAGATCAGGTCTTTCCCGCTCAACTCCCTTACGAGGTACCTTAGCGAGGGCATGACACCCACTCTCCGCTTAAACCCCTCTTACTTAGGTGAAAGGTTAAATACTTGTAGAGCCTGCCCCTTCGCGCCGCCCAGCGGTTAAAAGGCCTGGGTATTTTCGTGGGCGACCGATAGGTTCACGTTTTAAAAACCCTTGCGTGATTAGGGTTTCACAGTGTTGCTCTATGAGGAGGACGCTAGTAGTCGCACTACTAGTGATCGTCGTAGTTGCGGGTCTCTCAGCGTACTTCATGTCGACGAGACACAGCGTGAGTAAAACAAGGGTCGTGGTTTACGCGTACAACGACAAGATAACAGGGATAGACCCCAGCCTCGAGGACGACACCGGCCTAGTCGTACTGGGCAGCGTTTACGAGCCGCTCCTGTACTACGACCCCGTTCATAACAGGACTATACCAGCCCTCGCAGAGAGGTGGGAGTCTAGCGAGAACAACACGGTGTGGGTCTTCCACTTGAGGAGAGGAGTGGTCTTCCACGACGGCTCGCCGTTTAACTCGACCGCGGTAGTCCTCAGTGTAACGAGGGCTAAAGAAGTCTACGAGAAGTACGGGATAGGGCTGGGGTTTATATGGGACGCGGTAGACGAGGTGCGGGCTCTCGACGAGTACACTGTTGAGTTCAAGTTGAAGTACCCCCAGAGGCTGGACCTGATAGCGGCATCTAGTTACGCGGCCTACATCTTCAACCCGGGCGCCCTAGCGAAGGCTGGCGTGTCCGACCCCACCGACTTACGGTTGAGGGAGTGGTTCAACAAGGGTACCGACGAGGGCACAGGTCCATACATGATCGAGTCCTACGACCCTTACAGCCAGGTCGTCCTGGTGAAGTTCGACAAGTGGTGGGGGTGGAGCCAGGTGGGCAACGACAAGGCCCCCGACAAGGTGATAATCAAAGTAGTGACGGACCCGCAGAGCCAATTCAATGGGCTGGTAAGCGGTAGCCTGGACATAGTGACGAGTGTCCCCCGGACGAGCATAGAGGACCTGGTCAACAGGGGCTACAAGTACATAAAGTTCGCGACTTTCCACAGCTACTTCCTAGTTTTCAACACCAAGAGGTACCCGACCAACATAACCGAGTTCAGGCTGGCTGTGCTTTATGCTATACCGTGGGACAGGATTGTTCAGCAGGCGATGAAGGGTTACGCGCTACTAGGGAGCGGGTACGTTCCACACTACTTCCCGGGTTTCGTTGA
>JAGDWK010000025.1:1453-11384 GCA_023256015.1 Thermogladius sp. | reverse complement strand
TGAAGCCGCCGACCAGGCCCGTCATCCAGAGGGCTACAGCGATCGCGACGGCTATGGTGACGGCAACTATAATGGCGGTGGCTATAACTGGGTCGATCGCCCTCATTATTTCATTGTCAAATAATTACTTAACAGTCTATAATTAAAAGCTTACTGTATATTATCGCAAGATCATTTAAACCGACTCGATCAACTCGGGCCTGGGCTGTGGGGAAACAGGGGGGCCCTCCCGCGTCCTGCCCAAGTTGTTGTAGCGGGCGTTCCACTGCTCGGGTTTAAAGCGCTTGAAAGACATGGTTGGCAACTTGGGGTTGAACCTCGTCGCAGGTGCGCGATTCGTGGTCGAGGTATATATCAAGGCGTACGGGGTTCTCGGGGACTACGTCAGGGAGGGACGGTACACTTTCAAGGAGGGGGTTACCGTGCGGGAGGTGGTGGAGACCCTTGTCCCCCTCGAGGTGAGGAGGAGGTTTAGCATCGTCGTCTTCGTGAACGACGAGCCGGCACCAGAGTCGCGCGTGGTCTACAACGGGGACAGGGTAGTGCTACTGCCGCCTTCCTCGGGTGGTTGACGTTGATCGTGAGAGCCGAGCTAGTTGAAGGGGACATAGCAGGCAGGCTCAAGAGTATCCTGGAGGAGGTGAGTAAGACGGCGGTGGACAAGGAAGTCGGCGGAGTAGAGGTATTCATGGGGGTCGTCAAGGGGAGGGTGGGCGGGTTCAAGGTCGAGAAGCTGGTCTATACGGCTTACAAGGAGGTCGCCGAGAGGGTGCTCGAGAGGATCGCACGAGAGGAGGCGGAGAAGAACAGCCTAGAGGCCGTGGTCATCCTCCACAGGCTGGGAGAGGTGAGGCCCGGCGAGGCAACAGTCATCATCGTCGCGGCAGGGAGAGGGAGGGACGAGGTCAACAGAGCTACGAGGGTTATAATAGACAGGGTGAAGAAAGAGGCCCCGATATTCAAGCTCGAGGTGAGGGAGGACGGCGAGTACTGGGTTATCGGCGACGAGACTAGGGTGAAGAGGGCGAGGTCTTGACCTTACTGACCACTCTTATGTACTCTATCCTGGTGTCCGGGTACTGGCCCTCCGCGTCTTTCTCGTACTTCTTCACCATGTCCCATACGTTGAGGAGGCCTACCGCGACGCCTGTCAGCGCCTCCATCTCGACGCCCGTCTGAGCAACCGTCTTCACCTTCACCGTCAACCTGAGCTCGTCGTCTGACGGGAAGTCGAAGCTGGTCTCTACGTGAGTGACAGGGATAGGGTGGCATAACGGGAGGAGCTCGCTGGTCTTCTTCACAGCCATAGCAACAGCCGCCCTGGTCACCTCGAGCACGTCTCCTTTCTCTACCTTGCCCTCCTTGATCAACCTGAGCGTCTCGGGTTTAAGCCTTATGACGCCCTCGGCAACAGCCTCCCTGTAGACCGGCTTCTTCTCGGTGATGTCCACCATACTCAAGGCGGTCACCCCTTGACTACCTTGAAGTAGGGTTCTCTCAGGCTATTAGCTCTCTTGAACGCCTCGACCAGCCCGTGGAAGTCCCTGGATAGGATGTAGGGCCTCGCGTCGACGAGGTTGTCGTTCCTGAAGAGGCACGGCTTGATCTTCCCGTCTGGGGTGAACCTAATCCTGGTACACCTAGCACACAGCTCGGGGTTGCAGAAGCCTTTAATAAGTGTGACCTTCACGCCGTTGTCGAGGTGGTAGACGGGCCTGCTCTGGAACTCCTTTACCTCGACCTTGACCGCCCTCTTCTCTAGGTACTCCTCGACCTCTCTCAACTCGACGTGTATCCTCTTGTACAGCTCGGCGTCGACTCCGAGCGGGATCAGCTCGATCATGTTTATCTCAAGCCCCTTCTTCGACGCGAACTCGACCAGGTCCGCGACCTCGTCCTTGTTCCACGTCAGTACGACGAAGTCGAGCTTCAGCCTGATCCCGTACTGTAGCGCGGCCTCGATACCCTGGAGAACCCGCTTGAGGTCCCCGCCTGTTATAGCCTTGAACACGTCTTCCCTCAGGGAGTGCAGGCTCACGTTCACGTGGTCGACTCCGGCCTCGGCGAGCCCTTTAGCGTACTTGTCGAGCAGGCTACCGTTCGTTGTTATCGAAGTGCTCAGCCCGTTCCCCGCGATCTCCCTAACGATCTCCACTATGTCTCTACGGACTAGCGGCTCCCCGCCGGTCAGCTTAGCGTCCCTTATACCGAGGTAGCTCGCGACGTTCGCCACGAAGCCCCAGTCTTCTGCCCCCAGCTCGCTCTCACTTTCGTAGTTTAGGAGGCCCTCTCTATGGCAGAAAACGCACCTGTGGTTGCACTTCTCGGTGACGCTGATCCTGAGGCTCGTGAGAGGCCTACCAAACCTGTCTACGAGCATTGAAAACCACTAGGTCTACTTTAGCCGAATACGGCTATCTCCTTTATAAGCTCCCCTCTCGCGAACCTGCCAGGGGATAGTCTCTCGAACTCGGGGACGAGCGGCCTCTCCCCGAGTATGTACGACGCTAGGGCCTCGCCGACGGCAGGGGACATCATAAAACCGTGCCCGCTAAAGCCTGCGGCGACGTAGACCCCTTCGAGGCCCTCCACGGGGCCTATTACGGGGTGGTGGTCGGGCGTCATGTCGTAGTACCCCGTCCAGTACCTCAGCACGTAGACCTCTCTAAGCCAAGGGAAGTAAGACGTCCACACCCTCGCAGCCTTCCTGAGGAACTCGAGCTTCACCTTCGCCACCGTGTCGTAGACCTCGGGTATGTCGGCGCCAATGTAGAAGTTGCCGTTGAACAGCTGGACGATGTAGGATGAGGTGGCCCAGTCTATGATCAGGGGCTTGAAGACTGGTCTAAACGCCTCCGTGACTAGGGCGTGCTTGGGGAGGTTCCTGATCGGCAGGTCGACGCCCAAGGTCTCGAGCAACCTCCTACTCCCGTCCCCGGCCGCTACCAGGACGCTGTCGGCTCTAAGGGAGCCGATGTTCGTCTCGACGACGAACCCTCTTCCCTCGCGCGCTATCTTTCTAGCCTCTACACCCCACTTGACCTCGACCCCTCTGGCTAGGAGGTGTGTCAACGTGTTCGTCACGCTGTCGAAACAGCTGGCTTTCCCTGCTATGGGGTCGTAGACAGCGGCGACGACACTAGACGTGTTTATCGTGGGGGCCAGCTCCCTCACCTCCTCGGGTGTTACGAGCCTGGTAGGGACGCCCAGGCTGTTCTGGAACTTCACTGCCTCCCTGAAGAACTCGACGTCCCTGTCCCTCGTGAGGAGCCACAGGTAACCGTCTCTCGAGTACTTTATCCCGAGCTCTTTAGACAGCTTAGGCCACAGGTCTACGGCCCTGAGCATCACTTTAATGTGCTCTCTACTAGTGAAGCTCGCCCTAACGCCCGTAGCGCACCTGAAGCTACCGCCCGACCCCGGGTACTTCCTGTCTATGACGAGAATGTCGCTGAAGCCCCTGTCGACCAGGAACTTGGCCGTCATGAGCCCTGTCACGCCCGCACCTACGATGATCAGCCGCCTAGCCACTCTTACCACCCGCGAAGAACTTTAACTGAACCGGGGTTATCGGGGGCCTGCTAACCGGGAGGGGTACCTCGGATACGGGGACCCCCTTCTTCCTCGCGAGGACGGATGCGACGAGCAGTAGGCAGCCAGAGCCCTGGCAGGGTCCCATACCGATCCTCAGCTTCCTCTTCAAGAGTTCGAGGTCCGTCAACCCCTCTTCTATGGCCTTCTCGACGTCGTAGAGTGTTACGTCCTCACACCTGCACACGATCACCTTCTTCGCGTCAAGCACGGTTCTTCACCACCTTAATAGCCCTCACGTGGAGCCACATATCGCGCGGGACGCGCACCGTGACGGCCCACGTCGAGTCGTAGGACCACGCCTTGACGACCTCCCCCTCGCCCACAACCCTGCCCTCTCTGTCGAGCAAGAGGCACTTGTCCCCTTTCGCCGGCGGAGGGCTCATCTCGTAGGGGAGTGTGAGGAGCGCGTCTTCGCCGCGGAGGTCGACCACGAATATCGCTAGCCCAGGGCACTTGACGACGCAGACTCCGCACCCTATGCACTTGTTCTCCTCCAGCCTAGGGCGAGAGTAGAGAGTCTCCTTCCTGATAGCGTTGAACGGGCATGCGGATACGCATATGTTGCAGGGGACTTCCTCCGGGCACTCTATCATAGCAACCGGTTTCTTCTTCATTCTCTCCTCGGGCGGTATGATGCCCAGTCTAGCCAGCTCCTCGACGGACAGTACCCCGGTCCTCCGGAAGCTCAACCCGCCCCCCTCCTCAATTCCTCCATCTCTCCCTCGCTCAGCGTCACCGACAACTTGCCTCTCCTCGCCCTCTCGAGCACAGGGCTCATCCTGTACACGTTCCACAAGTAGTGCAGCACCTCCGCCCTCCCCCCGTCTGCCAACCCCTCCTTCTCAAGAATCGATCGGGCCGCCAGCTCTCCCTCGAGGAAAGCCGCTGTAGCCTCTTCGACGCCGGACAAGTCGCCGGCCACGTATACGCCCGGTATCGAGGTCTCCATGCTCCAGGTCCTCACGGGGACCAGACCCCCGAGCTCGGGGACGTGCTTTACTACAGCCCCCATCTGGCCGAGCAGAGCGTAGCTCGGCTGGAGCCCGACGGCCAGCAGGACTAGGTCGACGTCGTACGCCTCTTCGGTCCCGGGTATTGGGTTGTAGCCCCCGTCGACTGCCACGGACACGGCCTTCTCCACTCTATCGTGCCCCTCCACCCTCAGCAGAGTACGCCTCGTTTTGATGGGGACGCCGTGTCTCCTGATCTTTGCTGCGTGGACGAACCACCCGCCGATCTCGTCCCTGAGCTCCAGTATGGCCTTCACGTCCACGCCTGCCTGGAGTAGCTGGTAGGCGACTATTAACCCCACGTTGCCGCTCCCGACGACGACGGCTCTGTCCCCCGGCCTAATACCGTACTCGTTCATTAGCGTCTGGGCACCCCCTGCTCCCATTACTCCTGGGAGGTCGTTGTTTTCGAACAACGCGAGTCTCTCCGAGGCGCCGGTGGCGACGATCGTGTACTTCGACTTGATCAGGTAGTGCCTGGGCTCGCCGGTGACCGTCGCTGCGCCGAGGTAGCCCTCGGCGAAGAACCCGTAGACCCTTGTTGAGGTTAGGACCTTTATGTTCGAGCTAGCGCGGACCTTCTCCGCGAGTAGCTCGCCGATCCTGAACCCCCTCACGCCACCGTAGTACGCCGTGTCTCCGAAGAACCTGTGCGTCTGCTTAACCAGCTGCCCGCCGAGCTTGAAGTGCTCCTCCACGAGTACGACCTTTAGCCCGTGTCCGGCGAGCGTCAGCGCTGCCTGGAGACCGGCCGGGCCGCTACCGACAACTACGGCATCGGCCTCGATCTCCTCCTCGGAGACGTCGCCGTGTGTTTCCGAGGGGATCTCGGGCAGCCCGCTCTGGGTCTCGACGACGAGACCATCCCTCACGGGCTCGATGCAGATCCTGGTATTCGGGACACCGTTGACTCTGGCTAGGCAGCTCGAGCACTTGCCTATCATACAGAAAGCGCCGCGAGGCCTACCGGTCTTACTGTAAGAGAAGACCCTGTAGCCCAGAGCGTAGAGGCTCGCTAGAACGCTCTCGCCCTCGTAACCCTCAACCTCTACACCGTTGAAGCGGAACTTGACAACTCTACCACGCCTGAACTTTAGGATAGGGTGTTCCTCTATCCTGTAGCCCCTCAACAACCATCCCCCGGGCCAGCTATCAGCTCTCGGTAAGCATGCTTATACCTGTACATAGGATATTGGAGCGACCGTAAAGTAAATAAGCGTTATTACGCCCATAGCTGGGCTTGAGCTCCATCCACCCGAAGGAGAGACGACGCAGCGCGCACCGTGTTGCGTGTGGTTGCGACGCACTTCTACGCACTTGCCGCGAGGAGTCAACGGGTTTTCTTCTTGATCCAGGTGGTCTCCAACCCCTTGTCCTGCAGTATTATACCCTGCCTCATGAGCTCGCTCCTGATCCTGTCGGCGAGGTCGTACAACTTCAGACTCCTCAGCTCGCGCCGGACGTCTACTATTAGCCTCACCAGCGAGTCCACTTCTTCCTCTGCCGACGTCTCGGCCTCCTCTACAAGGGACAGGACCGCGTTAGCCTCCCTGAACAGTTTCTTGGCGATCGACACCAGCATGTGGACGGGCCTGTAGGCCAGCTCTCTGTTCACGAAGCTCATAAGCTCGTTGACGGCGGCGAGCATTTCAGGGGTGTTAAAGTCGTTTGACAGAGACTCGTGGAACTTGTTGCGGAGTTCGAGGAGTTTCCTGGCTTTTGCTATGTCCTCGTCTCTCACGTAGTGTCTGTCGACGGCCTCTCTCTCCAGCCTCGTCAACAGGCTCCACGTGTTCACGAACCTCTCGTAGAACCTCTTAGACTGCTCGAGCGCCTCCTCAGAGAAGACCAGCGGCTTCCTGTAGTGGGAAGACAAGTACCAGACTCTCAGCGCCAGCCCCCACTTGTCAAAAGCCTCTTTCAAAGGCACTATGTTGCCCAGGCTCTTGCTCATCTTGTCGCTGCCGACCATCACCAACCCCGTGTGCATCCAGATGCTCACCCACCTGCCGCCGTAGTACGCCTCGCTCTGGGCCCTCTCGTTCTCGTGGTGTGGGAATATCAGGTCTGTCCCGCCGCCGTGTATATCGAACCGGCCCCCTAGGTACCTAGAGCTCATCACGCTACACTCTATGTGCCAACCCGGCCTGCCCTTACCCCACGGGCTCTCCCAGTACGGCTCCCCCGGCTTGCTCGCTTTCCACAGCGCGAAGTCGTAGGGCTTCTTCTTCTCGCCGAGAAACTCGGGTTCTTGGCTCCACAGCTCCTTGCTGGCTCTCCCCGAGAGCCTCCCGTAGTCTGGGTACTTGTCGACCTCGAAGTACACGCTACCGCTCGGTGCGACGTAGGCGTAGCCCTTGTCTATTAGAACTTGTATGAACTCTATGATCTCCCTTATGTGGTCAGTTACTCTGGGGTGGTGGTCTATTGTTACCTTCAGCTTGGAGAGGCCCTCCAAGTAGTCCCTCGTGTACTCGTCGACGACCTCTCTCCAGTCTCTCCCCTCGCTCTGGGCCCTCCTGATGATCTTGTCGTCTATGTCGGTGATGTTCATGACGTGTATGACATTGTAGCCTCTAAGCGATAGGTACTTCTTCAAGGCGTCGTACACGACGTACGTCCTGCCGTGCCCTATGTGCGTATAGTC
Organism: Thermogladius sp.; assembly: GCA_023256015.1. Classification (GTDB taxonomy): domain Archaea; phylum Thermoproteota; class Thermoprotei_A; order Sulfolobales; family Desulfurococcaceae; genus Thermogladius. The sequence goes on along the minus strand of JAGDWK010000025.1, from coordinate 4,133 downwards.
GTACACTGTAGGGCCGCAGACGTACATCTTGACAGTGCTCTCTTCAACGGGCCTGAGGACTTCTAACTCCTTGCTCAGCGTGTTGTATAGCCTTATCTCCATACCCTCTAGTCCCTTAGCTCCGAGAATACGTCTAGGACGGCCTTTGCGACGCTAGTAAACTTGTCAGCGAGCTCGGCTGTTGTGAGGAACACCTTTTCCTCGGACGGCAGAACGTCGCTGACTACCAGTACGGTAGCCGTCTCCCAACCCCTCATCCAGCCGAGCGCGAACAAGCCGGCGGCCTCCATCTCCACGGCAACGAATCCCAGGTGGCTCATTTTCTCGGCAAACGATGGGTCTTCAGCGTAGAAGGCGTCGCTACTGTAGACGGGCCCCGCTAAAAACCTGACCCCGTGCCTGCTCAACGACTCCATAATCCTGGCTGTTAAAACAGGGTGTGGGCTCGTGGCACCGCATATACCGGGCATGTACTGCCCTAGGCCGCATCCCCCCTGGGTGTAGCCAGCTCCCGTGGCGACTACGACGTCGCCGACCCTTATGTCCCTCCTCAGACCCCCCGTTGTTCCGACCCTTACGAACCGCCTCGCGCCTAGGATGCCCAGCTCCTCGAACACTATCATCGCGGAGGGGCAGCCTATCCCGTGAGTGGCTATGGAGACTTTCACGCCCTTGTAGGTCCCCGTCACCACCTTTAGACCTCTGTGCTCGTTGACGACCCTCCTCTCCTCGAGAAGCTGGCTCAACAGGTCTACTCTACCCGGGTCGCCCACGGCGATGACGTTTTTTGCTATGTCTCCCGGTCTAGCCTTAATGTGGGGTAACTCCTTGAAGCTCATCTACGAGCCCTCCTCCTCTTCTTACCACTCCTCCTCTTTTTCTTCTTTTCTGCTTTACTCTTCTTACTCCTCCGCGCCTTCCGCCTTTTCCTCCTCTTTTTAGTCTCGGTCTTCACCTTTTCGAGTAGGAGCTCGTGGGGAAAGACTATCCTGACCCCCTCGCTTGTCTCGACGAGGATTAAGTCGTACTCAAGCTTCTTGCCGAAGGCGATGGACGAGTCGTAAACGATGCTAGGGTTGCCCGGCTTGAACTCGTGCACGACTACGGGGTTCTCTCCCTCGACCTTGACGAATTTGATAGACCTCAAGTAGGCCGGGATGGGGGAGATCACGGTCTCGACGCCTTCAACAGACCCCTCTCCTATCGTTACCTTCATGCCCGGCGCCTCTACTTCGACGAATCTGAGGACGTTCGACTGGGGCGGGTTGCTGGATATGGTGTTCCCCGCCACCGAGAGAAGGCTTTCAAGCCCCTCTCCGACCTCGACCTCGCCCCACTTCTCCTCTTGCTTGTAGAGTAAGGCGGTGACGACGCCGTCGTTCTCAACGTAAGGACTCAAATCCACGATCTTCAAAACAGCCCTCATAACAAACCCTTTTAAACAGTGGGGCTCTGCTTCTCTTAAGGTCGTATCACCTATTTAATCCTTCAACATCAAGAAGGCTCCTTGTATTGGCCTAGGAAACCTTAATACGAAAACTCGTGTGAATATTTAGTATGGTGTTCTCGGGTGTCCGTGTCCTTCAAGGTTGTACCCGTTAAAATACCCGAGGGCGCCAACGTGATAATAGGGCGCAGCCACTTCATCAAGACAGTCGAGGACATATACGAGGTGCTCGTCACATCTGTACCCGGGATCAGGTTCGGCCTGGCCTTTAACGAGGCCAGCGGGAAGAGGCTCGTGAGATACGAGGGCAACGACGAAGAGTTAACTAGGGCTGCTGTCGACGCTGCTTTGTCGATCGGGGCGGGCCACACGTTCGTCCTCTTCATAAGGAACGCGTACCCGATAAACGTCTTAAACCAGCTGAAGAGCGTGCAAGAGGTCGTGTCCATTTACGTCGCGACTGGTAACCCTGTTCAAGTCCTAGTAGCCGAGACTGACCAGGGCAGGGCGGTAGTCGGCGTAGTCGACGGCTACACACCGCTAGGCGTTGAGGGGGACGAGGACAAAAAAGAGAGGCACGGCTTCCTGAGGAAGATCGGCTACAAGAAGTAGGCCGGCTAGCCCTCCTCACCGCACTTGCCTAGCCTACGAAAAACCTCGTCGAGTACGCTCTCCACCCTGTTTTTACCGACCTCTATAAGGACGCACCTGCTAACCCTACCCATCTTCAACAGGTAGAAGAGGTAGGAGCCCTCCACGACCAGGGCGACGTGGTAGCATTCTCTGCCTTCCACAACCTCCTCTTCGTCAACGACCTCGACAGGCTTGTTCTCCAACAGGTAGTCTAGCACCAGCCAGGCGTCCTCTCCTTCAACGGGTTCCCCTAGCTCGAGTGTCGACGCGACCTCGGCCCCGACCACCTGCGCTATCTCGGAGAACAAGCTTCTTCCGGGCATCAGTAATCCACGTAGGAGTCCTCTAGTACTTCCACAACCTCTGCGACCGCGTAGTCGGGGGCGAGCTTGAGGATACGCGCTTTGACTCTGGAGCCCAGGCTAGCATTCCTCACGATCACCCTCACGTTCTTGTACTTGGCGATCCCGTTGCCTTTCTCGTCTACCTCGTCGATGTTAAGGACGGCTATCGAGCCAACTCTCAGCTCCCTTTCTTCCTCCGGCCTCTTGATGCTGGGGTAGATGCTGAATTTCTGGACGTCGCTCGTGTAAGGAGCCC
>JAGDWK010000025.1:0-1353 GCA_023256015.1 Thermogladius sp. | reverse complement strand
CTCTTGATGCTGGGGTAGATGCTGAATTTCTGGACGTCGCTCGTGTAAGGAGCCCACGAGTGTTTCTTCTGGTGTCTACTCACTAACTACCCCATCCACCACGCGTTGTCGCTGATATATAAGGTAAGAGCCCCTTTAAAAACCATAGGTTGAACACTGATGGCCTTAAAGGACTTCTTGAGGAACATCGTGAACCCCCATCTTGGAAGGGCTATCAGAGAGGGGAAGATCCAGGCCAACACCGTGGACGAGGTGAGGAGGCTCATATCCCAAGCGGAGTCGAGGTACGGCTTCAGCGTATACGGCGGGAACCCCGAGAAGCTACTAGACTACTTTAACAGCAAGGATTTCGAGCTACTCGTCAGCGCGTTCAAGGGCGGTAACGCGCTGGAAGTCCTCGTCGGCATCCTAAGAGAGGTCGCAGAGGAGTACAGAGACCTCCCCGAGGTGAGGGCCAGGGCACTAGACATGGCTCAGAGGCTGAGCGTGGGTGAGCCCGTGAAGTCGGAGCTCGCCGAGTTGTTCGAGCGGGTCAAGTCCATGTTCTCCAACTATGAGGCGTCCCTGGCAGGGGACGAGGTCTTACTGAGGGTAAGCCAGGACTTCGTAGTCAGAATCTCGTACGAAGGGGGCAGAATCAGGGTCGTCCAGTGCAGAACGACTTTCTTGGATAAGAGAGACGTGGAGAGGCTGAGGGAGGTTGTCGCGGGTGGGTAGAGGGCTAATAGTCTTCGATTGCGACGGTGTCCTGACCACCGCCAAGAGCAGCTGGGCCGTCTTACACGAGTACTTCGGTAGCCGGGACAACAGGCTCTTCGCAGACTACTACAGGAGAGGCATAATAACCTACGAGGACTGGATGAAGATAGACGTCGCGTTGATGATCCACAGCTACGGGAAACCGATAAGGAGACAGGACGTAGAAAGGGCCGTCTCGTGGATCGGTGTGAGAGAAGAGGCCCCCGGTGTTGTGAGCCGCCTCATGAGGGAGGGCTACGTGGTCGCAGTCGTGAGCTCCGGGATAGGGGAGGTCGTGGGCAGGGTATGTAGCAGGCTCGGCATAAGCCTCTGCTACTACAACGAGTTAAGGTACGAGGGCGACGAGCTGGTGCCGGGGGGCCTGGTCAGGGTCCCCTTGATGGAGAAGCACAGGGTCATCGCCGAGCTGGCCGAAAAATCGGGGTTCGATCTGGGAGAGGTGACCTACGTGGGCGACGACGTGTGGGACATAGACATCTTCAACGTCGTGGGCAACTCGGTAGCCGTGAAGCCTTGTGGCGAGGCCTGCTCTAGAGCCAGGTGGGTAGTTGAGGATCTGACAGAGATCTTGCCTATCGTGGAAAAATACTACAG
>JAGDWK010000085.1:5478-11629 GCA_023256015.1 Thermogladius sp. | reverse complement strand
ACCAGTCTACGAAGAGCTCCTCAAGCGGTTTGGACGCGTGCCTATTGTGGCGGTTTTCGGGAACGAGGAGTACGCGGGGTTTGAGGACGAGTATAGGAGAGTCTACGGGAGGGTCAGGTGGCTGAACGACGAGGTCCTCGACCTAGAGGTGTCCGGTACAAGGCTGTGTATCATAGGGTCTCGGGGCGCGCTCAACAGGCCGACGAAGTGGCAGGAGAGGCATATGCCGGGTCTAAGAGTCTACTACAAGACTCTACCGGAGAAGGTGCTGAGAATGAGCAGGGAGTGCCGGGCTCGTGGGTGCCAGAAAATCGTACTGCTGACGCACTACGGGGTGACCTTCAAGAACCTCGCGGGTGAGCCCCGCGATATTTGGGACTACCTAGCCAACCCTGACTTCGAGAGGGTCTTGGCCGAGGGGGGTTTCAGCCTGGCTATCCACGCTCACGCCCACAGGGGGGTGTACGAGAGGGTGGTCGTCGGGGGCACGCCTGTATACAACGTCTCCTTCCCGGCTAGGGGGAGGATCGTCGAGGTCTCTCTCGAGTGAAAAAGCGCCCGGTCACAACGCAATGTAGACTCCGCCACCGATGTCCGCCGCGTTCGCGGGCGGCTCCTCGTACAACTCGACATCTTCGAGCCTGTGCAGGTCTACTACCTCCTCCAAGACCCCCCGGAGCTTGGCAGGTAGGTAGACCTTGGCCTTTACGGGGTCGGAGAGCCGCATGTTGCTCTTCTTCTTGAACCTCCATATAGCGGAGTTGACCTCCTCTACGAGCTTAGCTAGCTCGTAACCCTTCTCTACGAGCACCTTATCCGCCCTAGGGAACTCCTCTGTGTGCACGCTCTTCCCGTAGAGCTCTCTGTAAATGGCGTCTGTGACGAACGGCATTACCGGCGCCAGCATCTTGAGAAGAGTCTTCAACACGTAGTGTAGAGTGAACCAGGCCCCTCTCTGCTCCTCGCTACTGTACCTCCCGCTCTGGTTGTAGGCCCTCGACTTGACCAGCTCGACGTATTGAGAGGCGAAGTAGTTCCACGCGAACTGGTATATCTCGTGTACCGGCTCGTAGACGTCTAGCTCCGCGTAAGCCCTGTCGGCCTTCTCGAGGACGGCGTTCAAGTAGGCCAGGGTCGCCTCGTCTATGGGCCTCAGCCTGTAGTCGCCCGGCTCGGGGAAACTAGACACGAACCTCGCTATGTTCCACAGCTTGGTTGCGAACATCGACCCCGTCTTGATCAGCTGTTCCGAGAACCTGTAGTCGTACCCTAGCCTCCCACTGGCTGCGGCCCAGAATCTGAAGGCGTCTGCCCCGTACTTCTCCAGGTAGGGGTCTGGGTCTATGACGTTGCCTTTGGACTTGTGCATCTCCTCACCCTTCTCGTCTAGCCCCATCCCCGTTATCCTCACCCAGCTGAAGGCCGGCTTCCCCGTCAATTGGTACACTCTCAGCAGTGTGTAGTAGAGCCACGTCCTCACGATGTCGACGCCCTGCGGGCGCAGGGTGTACTTCACTCTCTTGTAAAGGCCGGGGTTGTGCATGTACCCAGAAGCGTAGAGCACCGAGATGCTGCTGTCGAACCAGGTGTCGAACACTTTCTTCTCGCCGACAAGCTTGTCTCTGGGCGCCCCGCACACTGGGCACCTGTCCCATGGCGGCGGGTCTCTCCAGGGCCTGTAGTACGTGCCCGGCTCCGGGACGAGCACACTACCACAGCTCGTGCAGCGCCAGACGGGGACCTCGGTGGCGTAGTACCTGTCCCGGCTTATAGGCCAATCCGTTGCTACGCTGTTGATCCACGACACTAGCCTGCTCTTGTGGAACTCCGGCCTGAAAACGATTTTGTTTACCAAGTCGATCAGCGCGTTCTTGAACTCCACCTGCTTGAGGAACCACTCCCTCGTCGCGATGATCTGAGTCGGCGTCTTGCACCTCCAGCAGACCGGCACCGAGTGCCTAATGGCCTCTTTCTTTACTAGGAATCCGCTCGACTCGAGCGCCTCGACGACCTTCTTCCGCGCCTCCTCGACGGTTAGCCCTGCGAGGAAGCCTGCCTTGTCCGTCATCCTGCCTTCTTTGTCGATGATTATCTCGGGCTGGAGCCCTAGGTCCCTGAACATCTTGACGTCGACGTGGTCTCCGAAGCTACACACCATCATAAGGCCCGTGCCGAAGGAGGGGTCTACCTCCGGGTGCTCGGCTATTACCAGTTCTGTCCCGTACAGCGGGGCTACAGCGTGCAGACCTTTCAGCCTTTCGTACCTCTCGTCGCCCGGTTTATAGACGAGGGCTTTGCAGGCCCTTAGGAGCTCGGGTCTGGTAGTGGCCACAACAACGTCCTCGCCGGTCTCCTTGACTTTGAACTTTATGTAGTATAGGTAGTCGTCTCTCTCGACGTACTCGAGCTCGGAGTCCGCGAGCGTCGTCCTGCATCTCGGGCACCAGTTAACGGGTCTCTCGGCCTCGTAGATCAGCCCCTTCTTGTAGAGGTCTATGAAGGTCGCCTGTGTTATCGCCCTGTACTTGGCGCTGTCCGTCCCCTCCCTCCAGTAGTCGAAGCTACAGCCGAGCCTCCTCCAAACCTTAACAATCTCGTTCTCCGCCTCGTCTAGGAAGCGCTTGCACAGCTCCAGGAACTTCTCCCTACCCTCGGGCGTCCTGGAGAGCTCGTGGGGGTTGACGCCGTACTTCTTCTCGACCTGTACCTCTACTGGTAGCCCGTTCCTGTCGGCGTAGAAGGGGGCCACGACGGCGTAGCCCTTCATCCTGAAGTACCTTGCTACCATGTCTATCTGGGCGTAGTGCGCTGCGCCGCCCACGTGCCACTTGCCGCTAGCGTACGGGGGCGGCGTGTCTATCACTATCACTTCCTTCGAGTCTAGACCGGGCTTGTACAGCCCCTCCCTCTCCCACAGCTCTAGCAACTCGACCTCTCTACTAGGGCTCCAGCGCGTCACCTTTAACCTAGGCTTGTACGTGTCCGGCAACGCGACACCTGTCCGGCTAGGTGTTATAAAGTAGCCGTTTGTGATTAAAAACGTTCAACGACTCACTGTGGAGTGGGTTTTGCCCTAATGAGAAGCCAGGAGGTCTCGAACACCTTTCTTAGCACGTCTTCTCCGAGGGGCTTTCTCAAAACCCACCTGACGTTCAACGTCTCCACGCCGCCCGGGGTCTTGGAGCCCACGACCTCGAGGCTCAGGGTCACGTCCTTGAGATCGGGGCCCGCCAAAGCTGGGTCTAGAGTCGAATATATCAGGCAAAAGTCCTCCTTTACGCAGCTAGTCCTCGTGACAGGGTAGTCAAAGCCCTTCTTGTACACGTCCACGCTTACGAAGACCTTGTCGTCCTCCTCAACCACCAGTACCCTGTAGTAGTCGCTGAAGTACACCTCCCTCACACTGTCCGGCAGCATCGGCTAAGACACCTGTTTGTACTCTAACTTAAATTCCTCGGCCATTTTATAAGCCTCGAGGATCTCGTCGCGCCTGAGCCTCCGCGCTATCTCCTTGTACTTCTCCGGGTACTTCAGGACTAGGTGCTCTGGCCTGTACTGGTCCATGACGTTCACTAGCGCCCCCGGCGTGTTCTCGGATATCCACTGTAGGACTCTCCTAGTGCAGCACTCCAGGTGCCCGGGTAAGACCAGGTGTCTTATGATCATGTCCCCTGAGTCGTGCGCCATCTTAATGTTTCTCGTCGCTACCGCCCAGTAGTCCCTAACCTTGCTTAGCCGCCAGGCGCACTCGTCGTTCCCGTACTTCAGGTCTGGGAGCCATATGTCTATCACGTCGAGGAGCAGCCTCGTGACCTCCTCGGTCATGTACATGTTGCTGTTCCACAGCTGTGGCACGTTCACGTCGAGGAACTTGAGGCTCTCGAGTATGAAGGCCACGTGAGGCGTTGGCTCGCCCCCCACGTGGTTTATGTTGCGCGCACCTCTCAACCTTAGAGCCCTCTGGACCTTGGCGAGCTCCAGGCTCGAGACAACCTCGCCGCCTCTCGCGTTGACCTGGCTGATGTCGTAGTTCTGGCAGAACACGCACTTGAAGTTGCAGCCGCCGTAGAAGATAGTCCCGCTAGGTACGAGCGGCGCCTCCTCCCCGATGTGGAGGAAGGCCGAGTGAACAATGCACTTGTCGGCCATTAAGCAGACGCCGGGCTGGCCGCTGAGCCGGCGGGCGCCGCACCTCCTCTCGCACAGCCTACAGGGGTCCATGAGCCTGCGGGCGATAGCTATCTTCACGTCGAGGTAGCTGTGCCTGGGGTCGGGGGTCTTCAGGTACGAGGCAGGGGTCGCGTCGGCGCTCTTGACCTCTCTCAGCAGGCTGTCGAAGTCCCTGGCAGCCCTCTCGTGGACCTTCCACAGTTCTCTCGTGTCTTCCAACCTGTACGGGTCCTCGGGGACCTCGACCTTGCGCGCGACTATGAACTTCGCCGGCTTCTCGTCGACCATCACGCTGTGGTACCAGGACAGCCTCTCTCTTACTACCCCGTCCTCCCACACTGTGAGGGCGTCGGGTCTAAGTACAAAGACCTCGAACATGGTCTTCATCACTTTTCTCTTGGATAAGACTCTTAAAACCGTGTCTAGGTCTCCCCACTCCGTTAAGCATGGGATAAGGGTTGGCCCTCAGAGGCCTACGAGCCTTCACCCGAGGAGGAGAGCTCCTCTAAGAGTTCTCTGACCACCCTCTCGACCCTGCTCGTCAGCTCCTCCGCTCTCCTCTTGGAGTACGCGAAGTGCATCAGGTCCTTCAGCCTGAATATCTTCTCGTGGAAGTGCCTTATGATGTCGTCCATACTGCTACCCGTTTTCCAGTTGTACGCGAACACCCGTAGGAACCCTACCACGCCCAGCGCGTCGAGCTTGTCGGCGTCGCTCAGGACGAGGGCCTCGGTGCTCATAGGCCAGACCTTCTTCGAGCGCGAGTAACTGAAGCTGTGGTACTCTATGGCGTTGACAACCTTCTCGACGACCGCGTCGTCCAAGCCCCACCTCCTGAGGAACCCCGCTGCGAAGACCGCCGAGTAGTAGGCGTGGGGCTCCCCTATGACTCTCCCGACGTCGTGCAGGTATACCGAGAGGTCTAGCACGAGGGGGTCGACTTTCAGCCCCTCCCCCCTAACGATCTCCCAAGCCCACTTCCTCACTCTCTCCACGTGGGGGAACCCGTGGTCGAAGTCCGATCCCAGCGACTCCCGTGCTACGCGCCTAGCCTCGGCCACGACGCCTTCCATGGGCACACCCACGTTTACATGAGGGCCCTCGTCTTTAAACCCCTTTGGTCCGGGGCTCTAGGCATTTCGAGAACTCGCTGTAGAGCTCCGAGAGAATCTCGATACGCTCACCGCCAAGACAGCCCTTCACCGCCTCCAGGATCTCGTCCATCCGCCTCCTACCCGTGAGCGCCCCTGCTAGTGCCCAGGTGAGGGCGTCCAGCTTCACGCAGTCCACTCCGGCCGTGGTGCAGAGCTCTCTGAGGGCTGCCAGGGCGGTCCTCTTGTGCCTTGTCATCAACAAGCCCACGCACTCGTCTAGGCTCCCGCCGCACCCCCTCACGAGGCAGCCTGCTAGCAGTAGCAGGGCGTTTCTCCGGTCTACGGGTACGGCTACGTCCCCCCTCGTCTCCGAGCCGCACGCCAAGCAGACGTACCTCAGCATCTTACCCGCGAAGGCGATCGTCTTGTCCTCGGGGCTTCCACCCATCGTCCTCGCCAGCTCCTCCACGAGTCCCTGGAGGTTGCCACAGTACCTCAGCGGGTCGGCCTCGAGCTCCGCCGCCAACCTCGAAGCGTAGAACCTGCTGAGCCTGTCGAGCTTGTCCAACAGCCTGGCCCTGTTGAAGCGCGTGGACTCGAGGAAGCCCCTGTGTACCTCGTACAGCCCTCCCGCCGACGACACCACCCACTTGGCGAACTCCGTCCAGTACACCTCGCCGGTAGTACTGAGCTGGTAGCTCACCAGGGAGTTGGCTACGACTAGGACAGCGGACTTCCCGCAGCCAAGCCTCTCAACGACCTGCCTCACCGCGCTGAACTGAGGGTCGGCCCTCTCGAAGCACTCGAGGAATCCCCCGAGACCCCTCAAGAGCTCCGCTATGAACCTTACCCTATCACGGTCTACTATCAGCGTCCCGATCCCCTGA
>JAGDWK010000085.1:0-5378 GCA_023256015.1 Thermogladius sp. | reverse complement strand
CTCCGCTATGAACCTTACCCTATCACGGTCTACTATCAGCGTCCCGATCCCCTGAGGCGGTAGTCCGTGAAGTAAATGTCGTGTTGAGTACAAATAAACGCTCGCCAAGCCGGTGTGGGCACGACGGGGAAAAAGCAAGTTTAGGGGAAGAGCTGCGCCGTAGAACTCTGCCTAGGCACTATGTTTGGGTTAGACGAATTCGAAGTATATGCCAGCTGGAACATTGTAGACGCAGCTGCCGCACCATGGACACCACCATGGGGGCGGTTGTGTGTATTTGTATTTGCTGACTGCTACGTACACGTACTTGTCGACGTTGTAGCCGATGCCCTGCAAACTGCCAACATTATACATACCGCCCGTAACGTAGAAGCCGGGCCGCTCGGTGCCCAGCGATATCTGTATTGCTGAGGCGAGAGTCGCGGCCACCGCGCACGCCGCGCCGCTAGTCTCGAGGCCGAGGGCGGGGCAAACACCCATCGCTATGACCGCGCCGGATACCCCTACTCCGGACCCGCTCCCGCAGGTGTCGTAGTATTGGAATACGCTCTCTAGAGCGACGGACTCGCCCGGGCTCAGCGTCCCGTCGCTCAGGGCGGTGCCCGGTATTACAAGCAGGGTTCTAGTGGTTGCGTTAAAGAACTTGTCCATAATGTAGGGGTGCGGCAACCCCTGCTCTACACCCCCCTGTATGGTGGTGCCGTTCACCAGGACGTCTGTTATGAACGCCTCTACTCTGTCCCGGCCCTGCAGGCGGGTACATTCACTCGAACTGCATAGGTAGGCCTCGACGAACCGCTGTATTGGCCTGGCCCATATGTACAACCACGCACTAGAATTGGGCGCAACCGGGTAACCGACGCCGTAGTAGTAGGTGCTTCCTCCCCACGTTCTCCCGGCTAGCTGCAGGCTTATGTCCGGCAGGCTAGCACGCGTTATGTTCGGCAAGATGTCTCCAGTGCCGACGGTGAGCTTAGCCTCTACTACTTTTGGCAGGGGCCCAATATTTATGCTGACCATGACCACCCCCGAGTAGGAGAAGGGGTTGTTCGCGATCAACACGGGCGTTTTAACGTAGAGTATTCCGTTCTCTACCCTGAAGTAGCTGGGAGGCAGGTACGCTGTCACGTACTCTGGCTTGTTCGTGTACGTCTTCTCGCAGTAGTAGAATGGGGGGTACGCGGGGGCGCACTTCAGGTCTACACTACCCGAAGTCGGTGGAGTAGTGCTCGCCTCGGCGTTTTCGACCTGGAGAACTTCAACGTTTTTCACAGGCCTTAACAGGACGTTCTCTACTCTGTAGACCGCCTGGTAGAGTCCCCCGGCCTTGGACACCGAGACCGTGTACTTCAGCGCTCGCGGTGACAAGAGGTCGCCGAGTTTAACCGGGAGCGAGTATGTCGTCTCGTACAACACGCTGTTGTTTGAGGAGTCCAGCAAGACAGCGTGTACTATTAGGCCGAAGAAGTGGTTTGCCTGCCCGTCGCCTGGTACTCCTCTCGACCTGAGCACCGAGGCCCAGGCCCTCAACGCCGGCTCGATGCTCTTGTACGGGACTAGGAGGAGGGGTATACCCTTGTAGCACTTGAAGCCCAGTAGAAGAGTGTCGCTTGGGACAGGGGCGACAGCCTCCGCCCTCACACACAGGTATACGTCCCTGCTCAAAGACAGCTGGTCTGTCACATCGACATTCCTGTCGTGCGAGGGCTCGTGGAACCTGAACTCCAGGTAGACCCCGGGCTCGACAATTAGGTATGTCCCGAGAGGTATGGAGGCCGAGAGTACCCCGACAACTATCAATAGAGCCACGTAATGCCGGCTGAGCCAGCGTGGCCAAACACGCACTAGGAGCCCCCTATAAAGGTTAAACAAGTTTTGTATCTATAAACTTTTGCTCGCGCTCGTCGTCCACGACCAACGCCTCGACACGCACGCGAAAGGGGCCCTCGGGGTACGCCTAACAGCAATACAACAATCCACGGCTGCTTCGTAAGGAGTAGCCTTAGTGTGGCCTCTGCAAAGACATATTACCACCGATACCTGGTTACAGTAGCCCGGGGTTACCTGGATACCCCCGACTCTAAGCCCTCGCGCGATGGTGGCCTATGTACCACGTCTCCCTCGACGTCAGGCTGGGGGCAGAGGGCTCCTCGCGTATCACGAGAAGGCTCTCGGAGTTGCTGGGCGAGCCGGTCAGGGATGGACCTGTCGGCCTCTACCGCAGGGGAGAACTCGTGGTGCTGGTAGTGAGCAGGGGGGAACAGCTCTACATAGACATCATAGGGCCCGAGGAGGAGGTCAACTCCGTCCTCGCGGGGCTGAGGGACTGCCTCCCGCTGACAGGTGTGTACGTGAGGGGGATGCGGAGGCTCGGCTCTTGACGGGCTCTACGCTAGCTCTACTACTCCCCTCCTGACCCTGAGGTACCTCCTAGACACCAGTTTAGAGAGTATCTCCCTGGCCGCGTTCTTGGACACGCCCATCTCCCTCTCTATAAGGAACAGCACGTCGCCCACCCTCAGCTCACCGTAGTCGAGCATCGCCTTCTTGACGAGCTCCAGAGCCCTCTCTTCGAGGGGGGCTAGGCCGGTCCCCTCTACTAGACGGCCGCCGCTAGTTGTGAGGACTACCCTCTCGCCTGTCGAGGGTGTCTCGAAGACGTACACGCCCCAGTCCAGCCTCCTCAGGTAGTGCCTCGTGTAGAACCTGGGCGCCTTGACCCTCTGCGTCAGGAAGACGACTACGTTCTCGGCTGGGACGTCGAAACACGGCTTGTCTACGCAGACCAGTCTAGTCTCGGGGCCCGGCAGGCCCTCCTCGGGCTTCTCGCTTAGCACCACCCTCTCCAACCCCCTGGTCAAGATTGCCGCCAGGGCCTCTGCGACGCCCCTCTCCGCCACGACGTTGACCCGGCCGCCGGTGGTCTCCTCGACAAACCTCGCGACGAGCTTGAGCACTACGTTGATGTCGCTGGTGTAGACTACGTGCCTGCCCCGGGCCAGCACCTCGACTACGCGCAAGAGGGCTTCCTCTCGCCTACACTAAAAATACTCCCTGCGCCATATAAAGTGGCCTGGGTGGCATCATGCGGGGGGACTACCTCAACTGGCCTAGACTAGTGGAGGACGCGCTCTCCAAGTGGGGTAGCGTCTCTGTCGAGGGGCCGTTCGAGAACATCGTGGTGTCGGGGATGGGCGGTAGCGGTATCGTCGGGGACGTCGTCAAGCTACTAGCGCTGGAAAGGCTCAGCGTCCCCGTGGAGGTTGTGAAGTCCCACATAGTCCCATCTTACGTGTCCACTAGGACGCTCTTCGTCAGCGTGAGCTACAGTGGGAACACACACGAGACCCTACTGGCCACGGCCAGGGCCCTCGAGAAGGGGGCCAGGGTAGTGGCTGTGACCAGCGGTGGTTTGCTCGAGAGGCTGGCCGTGGAGAGGGGGCTCCCCGTGTTCAAGACCCCTGTAGGCCTGTTACCCAGGGTGAGCTTCCCCCACATGCTGACCGGCGTGCTAGGCGTACTGGACTCCAGCGGCCTCACCGTCGCGTCGAGAGCCGAGGTGGAGGACGCCAAGAGGCAGCTGGAGAGAGAGGCGGGGGACATAGCCGGCGAGGCCTCATCGCTAGCGGAGTTCGCCTACAGCAGAGAGCTCCTCGTCGTCGCGACCCACAGCCCCCTGGAGCCCCTGGCCGTGAGGGCTAAGTCGGAGTTCAACGAGAACTCGAAGATCGTGGTCAAGGTAGACGTGGCACCCGAGTGGATGCACAACGACATAGTCGGCTACGAGAAGCCCCTGTTCGACGTATACCGGGTTGTCGCGTTCTACGACCCCGACGACCAGGCGGGGAGGGGCCTCGTCGAGTTCATGGTGGGGGAGCACGAGAGGAGGGGCAGGAGAGTCAGGGTACTCGCGTTGAGGGGGGTGAACAAGGTGGGGAAGGTCCTCTACGCCGCCATGTTGTTCGGGCTGGCGAGCGTGGAGCTGGCGCTGAAGCGGGGGCTGGACCCCGCTGCGACGGAGAGTATTGCGAGGTACAAGAGCGCGGCTGGGAGGATCTTCGGGACAGGCCCGCTAAAGCCCTGAGGCCCAGAACGCGACAAGCCCCAGCACCATCGAAGCCAGCATTTTCACCCTCGCGTCCTCCAGCACCCTTTTGTCCGTGGGCCTGGAGTAGGCCTTCACCGCCTGGTGTAGGTAGGCGGCCGCCGCCAACATTATGAGGGCTAGGAAGGCTGCGCTCCCGTTGAGCGCGTACGCGGCCAGGGCTAGGAGGGGCGCCGAGGCCCCGACCGCCAGGACCAGCCTCCTCGACGCCTCCACGCCGAACACTATCGGTATCGTCCTGTAGCCGGCCCTCCTGTCGCCCTCCACGTCCTGTAGCGCCTTGACCACCTCTCTGCCCGTGGTAACGAGGAAGACGAGTAGTGCGAAGGCGGCTGTGAACGCCAGCTTTCCCTGGGGAGACCCAGCGAGCACGTAGCCGTAGACGACGGGCCCCGTGGTGGAGAGCGAGACGAGTAGGTGGCTCCACCAGTGAGCCCTGAGGTAGCTGTAGGCCAGCCCCGCTAGGGTGTAGACCGCTGCGACCAGGGCGGGCGGCCAGCCTACGCCCCGCCCGGCGAGCGCGAGTAGCGCGTTCAGGGCTATAGAGGCTGCTGCCAGGGCTAGCCCGAGGCCCCTCGCGGCCTCCCGGCTGGCCCGGCCGGACGGTATCGGTTTCCACGGCTTGTTCACCGCGTCCACCGCCGCGTCCACGTAGTCGTTCACGAGCATCGAGGCCGCCGTGGAGAGGTAGCCCGTCGAGGTAGCGACCGCGGCCACCAGGACGTCTGGTGGAGTGTAGCCCCTGTAGACCAGGACAGCCATGAGGGCGCCCAAGCCGCTCATGAGGCTGTTGACAGGCCTCGTCATCGCTACGTAGTCGCGCAGCCCCAAAGCGGCACACCACTGTTTTAAACTCGGGAAACAGAGTTAAATACGGTGTGATGAGACGACGGTTTACGGACCGGTGAAGAGCGTTACCCTAGCTGAGGCCTCCTCCCAGCATACGACAAGCTAGCCTACACTACTCCTATACCCGAGAACGAGATCCGAGAGTGGAGTGAGGGGGTCTACGCCGCAGGTAGGCCTACCAGGAGACGCGCCCGAGCCCGCGTGGGCTAACGCCCTCGCTCCCGGGTGAGTAGCTACGGCGTCGGGCTCTTGGGAGCGGCGGGCTGAACCCCTCGGGTGAACCCCTTGGGGCTCACACCCCCGCCCCATCAACCCCGTCTTCTACGGGAGCCCTACCCGCCACGGGTGACCCCGTAGCGGACGGCCGCCTCGTCTCGGGGAGGGGTTCCCGCTTAGATGCTTTCAGCGGTTACCCCACACGGCG
>JAGDWK010000050.1 GCA_023256015.1 Thermogladius sp. | reverse complement strand
TCCTACCGCTCAACCCCTACACTGTATCTGCGCCCTTCGACTTCTTCATATACATGTACCTCTGTTGCGTGGTGGCGCCGCTCTTGCTGGTCTTTGCCAGCCTCTCGATGCCCGGCCCCTACACCGTTGTGGGGGTCTCTAGACTTCTGAGCTTCATCACTGTCTGCGAGCCGGCCTACTTCACCTCGCTACTGATACCCGTTGTGCTATCGAGCGGGGTAGAGCCCGCCTACAGCATCTACGCCACCTCTAGGTCGGTCCACATGTACTGGGCTAACCCGTTCACAGCCCCCCTAATGGCCTTGTCCCTCGTCTCGTCCCTCGTAACACTGCAGGCAAGGGCGATGCTCAACCCGTTCAACATACCCGAGGCGGAGCAGGAGATCATAGCGGGTTTCGAGACCGAGTTCTCGGGCCCCCTCCTCGGGCTGGCCAGGCTGTTACACGACATCGAGTACTCCGTCACCATGCTGTCGATAGTCTACTTGGTCCTCGGAGGCCCCTACCCCTACCCCCACCTCTCAGTACAAGGGCTGGCGTTGCTCGCGGGCAAGCTAGCGCTGGTGTTCCTGGCGTCGAGCCTGCTGAGGGCTTCAACGGGCAGGCTGAGGGTCGAGCAGGCACTCGACGTCATGGCCAAGTACTCTCTAGCACCCTCCCTGGTAGGCGTGGTTCTAGCCTCTATATACGCGCTACACTGAGCGCCGGCCTAGGCGCCTCGGGAGGATAAAAAGATAAAATGTCGAGCTAGATCACGGTACGGTAGAAGGGGCGGGTATGAGGGCTCTGGCCGTAGCGCTGGCCTTCCTGGTTATAACGGTTCTCGTCCTGGCTTACCAGGCCTGGTCGGAGGCGGGGAGGCAGATCATCATCTACGGAGACCCGAGGTGCCCTCATTGTAGAAACACCTACGCTTACCTGAGCAGCCTCTTCGGGTCAGACGTAACTTTCTGCGACATATCGTCCAACAGCTCCTGCCAGAGGTGCTACGAGAACATAGCGAGGGACTTCTACGGGGGTTACGAGGCGGTGCCAATAACGCTCTTCGTGGTTGACAACACCATATCTGGGGTCGTAATGGGCGAGATATCAAACTACACGGTTAACAGCCCCAGCTTGCTTGAACCCCTGCTAGCGCCCAACAACTCGACTACAGTGAGAGCATACGTCATCTTCGACTACAAGCTCGTCGAGGTGAGCAACGTTACAGGGGCGTCGCAGCAGGCGCTACTGGAGAAGTACTACGTTTTCTACACTCACGGTAGTACAACGTCGCAACAGACGCCACCGGAGAAGTACAACGATTTCTACAGTAACGGTAGTACAAGTTCTGTGATCAGCGGGGCGGTGAGCAGTGTGGACTACCTCGCTTTAATACCATCGATGGTGTTCCTCAGCCTTCTAGACTCCGTTAACCCGTGTGAGCTGGTGACCTTCTTCAGCCTCGCGACTACCTCTCTCAGCGGGAAGAGGAGGTCTTACGGGCCGCCTATACTTTTCATACTAATCGTTTATGTCGGCTACTTCCTCCTGGGGCTGGGTCTATACCACTTCGCGAGAGTCGTTAACCCGCTCCCCCTCGCACTCGTAGCGCTTGCGATAGGCGTCTACAACACGCTGAGGCCGAGCACGCCCTCGTCCCTGGAGAAGTTGAAGTGCGGGTGGTGCGAGAGGCTCGGGATCAACGTCTCGAGTAGTGCGTCATACCTTGCAGCAACCATCCTAGCTCTGCTCTCTGTCACGGTCCTACTACCGTGTACGGCCGGGCCGTATGCCGTCTTCGCGGCGATCCTCAAGAGCGTGGCTCCAATGCTGGCGACCGCCCTGCTTCTACTGTACGACCTGATCTTCGTCCTCCCTCTCATCGCGATACTGGTCGCAGTAAGGAGTGCTATGAGGCAGAAGAGGTTCGCGAAGTGGCTCTCTAGGAACTCGAGCGTGTTGAACTTCCTGACCGGGCTCGCCCTCGTGCTGATATCCCTCTACGTGATACTCACGTCCCTCTAGGGCGGCTAGACCTCCCTTACCACGGCACCCCTGTTGTCCGCCCCTGTTACACAGACCCTGAACTCGCCCAACCTCGACACCGAGTCCGCTATCTCCCTAGCCCTGTCCTCGCTCTCCGCGAAGACGTAGATCAGAGGCCCCCACGAGCTCTGACCGTAACCTCTCACGCCTAGTTTCTCCAGGTGCTCGACCACCTTCGCGGAGGCCGGGTTGAACAACCCGCCCTGCTCCTCTTGGAAGAAGCCCCCAACGAGCTCCTGCAGCCTGCCCAGCGCCTCGGCGAAGGTGGACGGGTCTCTCTCGATGACGGCGGGGACTAGCCCGTAGTGTAAGAGCCACGCCGCCTCGTGAACTCTCGCAACCTCGTAGAACTTGGGCGTCTTCATCGCCTTCTCCTCCTCTTCACCGCTCAACCCGGTGCCCCTCGGCAGGATGAGCACGAACCTCCACTCTTCGGGGAAGTCCAGCCTGACGGCGAGCGGGGCTATACGCGTACTCCTACCCCGCCCCGCGTCCACTATGAAACCGCCTCTCATAAACGAGTACACCCCTATGCTGGACACTCTCCCCCTGCCCAGCTCCCACGCCAGGTCTAGGGGGCTGTACTCTATACCGTGGAGCCTCAAGGCGCCCACGGCAATTGACAGGAGTAGCTGAGTAGTGGTTCCGAAACCAGCGTGCCTGGGAGGCACCTCTCTTACGACGGCTCTTACGCCCCTGACGCCCCTACCACGCAGCACGCTCGCCAGCGCGGCTTTCTCACCCTCCTCCAGTACAGGCGGTAGCTCGAAGCGGTCGCTCGGGTAGACCTCCACTACTACGCGCGGGCTCTTCACCGCCACTCCGGCGCTACCGTACAGCCTGTAAGGTGCTACGCCGTGCGGGTTCACTAGCCCGAAGTGCAGACGCGACGGGGCCGACACCTCGACGCCTCTGCTCATCCCGACACCACTCTACCGAGGAATTCCACTACGTCCTTATACAGCTTATTATCGGACACCCTCCCTATTATCCCCCTCACCACATTGAAGAGCGTGGTGTAGTAGCTCGAGCCCTCCACGTCGCCCTTCTCCCTGAGGACGGGTACCTTCGTCGCGTACACGATCATCTCGATTAGCGCGGCGTCGGCCCTGGAGTAGGGGGTGAGGGCCTCCCCCACGTCTACGCATAGAGGCTCGAGGTCTACTACCTTGACGCCGTTGGAGGGCCGTACACCGGTGACGAGCGCCTCGATATAGGCCTCAGCCCCGACTAGGCGCGGCGCCTTAACGCATCGGGCCTCCTCGAACTCTAGGCGGGCCTCGACGCGGCCCTTGAAAGCGGAGGCCAAGTAGTAGAAAGGGTTCCTCGCCAGGTTCAATACAACGAACTTCGCTCGGTCTACGACTCTGTAGAGCCTCGTCTCCGGGTAGAGCCTCGCCCTCAAAAGGTGGCCGGAGGCCCGGAACCCTAAGGGCGTGTGGTAGACCGCGCCGTCTACGTACGTCGAGGCTATCGACTCGTAGACCACGCCAGTGTAAAGCCTGATCATCATCCGGCGTGCCACCGGCCGCGCTACGACTGTCTATAAGCTTATTTGAGTATAATACCCTTCATGTACCGTAGAGAAGCGCGGAGAGCGGTTGTTGTAGGAAAAGGAGAAACGACATGCCCTTCCACAGAGTGGTGGACGAGGTATTCGCGCTCGCCGAGAGAGTGCTGAGGAGTACGGGGCTCTACGGTGTCTTCTTTGTCTCGCTCGTATCGAACTCTATCCCTTTCGTCGCTCTACCCTACCTGGTGTACATAATCGTCTACGCCTCGCGGTTCAGCGACTTCAGGAGCTTGGTCCTCATAGCGGTCGTCAGCGGGATAGGTGCTGGACTAGGCAAGATCATCATCTACTTTATAGGCAGGGGCTTTAGCAGCATATCGCCCGCCTCGAGGACTGCCAGGAACTGGTCGTACCTGGCCTCCAGGCACAAGGTGGCGGGCTTCTTCGCAATCCTGTTCGTGGCTATTACACCAGCCCCCGACGACGTCGTCTTGATACCGATGGGGTTCGCGTCCTACAGCATTGCTTTGTACGCGATCGCCGTGTTCCTGGGCAAAATAGTCCACTCGATACTGGCCGTCGTCTACGGGAGGACAGTGTTAAACCTGTTCGAGGAGAAACTGGGCCTCCCACTCTGGCTGTCCACACTCCTGCTCATCGCGTTGACGGTCGTCGTAATCTACGTAGTCGGGCAGGTGGACTGGGTCAAAGCGACCGAGTTATACGCTAGCCGCGGTCTGGCCACGACCTTAAAGTTCGTCCTCGTGTCTGTTGCCGACGCCCTCGTAAAGCCCTTTAGGCACCTCGCCAGGTCGGTGACGAGGATACTAAGCTTTATCAGGAGCAGGGTGTAAGAAGTAGGTGGGATGAAGAAGAACCCGGGAATGTAGCCTCGAGCGATGACATGATAGACTTAAAGCGGGCGCTGACCACCTGTTTCTTGGCCGCAAAGTTTAAATTTTACCCGTGAGGAAAAAATAACAGGGGGGACCTTGGCGGAGGAGCCCGTTTCAAAGGCTATGGCAAGGGTAATACTCTACGCGATCTTAGTAGCCATCGTGATGGGCGTCCTCCAGTGGTTCTTCACTCAGGGTCTTAGCATGCTGTACGAGGCTACTAAACTGGGCGGCTTCCTGACTTTAATGGACTACGCGGTGTACGTCTACATAATAGTGTTGCTGGTGCTCGGCTGGATGATAGTCAACGCCGTGGCCTCGCTCTTCTACGCCATGACACTGCCCAAGTACGGCAAGTCCACGGCGGCAGCCGTGAGGAGCATGATCAGGATACTGGGTATCGGCGGCCTCCTCGCGGGCATAGCCGGCGGGGTATCGGGCGGGGCGGCCGGGGTGGCCCTTGGGGGCTTCATAGGCTTAGTGGTGGGCTTCGCCACTCAGAACGTGCTGAGCCAGGCCGTGGCGGGCATGTTCATTCTACTGGCGAGGCCGTTCAAGATAGGCGACGTGGTCGACGTAGCTGGCGAGAGCGAGGTTACAGTAGAGGACATAGGGTCTATGTTCACAGTCGTTAAGAGGAAGGACGGGCTGACAGTCCTAATACCTAGCTCCATGATCGTCGGCCAGAAGATAGTCATAAGGTCTAGGGCCAGCTAGTCTTCTAACGCCTACCAACTTTTTTTCACTAGGAGCAACGGGACTAGGTTGAGTATCACTAGTAGAAGCACCGTCGTGTCGAGCCCTAGGATAGTCATGACATAACCAGACGTCAGGGTGCCCACTAGGCTCGAGGCCTCCGCCACTATGTTGAACAAGCCCACGTTGCTCCCGCTCGTCGTGGTAACGTAGAGGGTGTAGATCGTCGTGTCGATCACCAGGTTGGAGATGTAGATCGCCGCCAGGAGGACCGAGGAGGAGCCGAGGTCGGGCCTCCAGAACACGATCCCCGCCACGCTCGCGACCTTGACTAGAGCGGCCAGGGTGAAGGCCCCCTTACTCACGACGTTCGGCGGCAGGACGAGCATTACCGTGAACCCGATCGCCTTCCCCAACCCGTACAAGGCGATAACATCCGGGGTTTTGAGGCCCATCAATCGTATGAACACGAACGGTAGAGGCGTGAACAGGTACTCGTTACCGATCCTGAAGGCGGCTAGCGCGGCGGCGATGAGGGTCAGACTAACCCCGTCCTTGACAAACCTTTCAACGAGGATATTGACTTTCTCGCCGTTGGCGTAGTCCAGGCTGGAGATAGTCAGGTACCCGTGTATCCGTGTAAGGCTTTTCTTAAGGTGGCTCTCTATCCTAGTCAGTATTTTCTCGAAACGTAGCGACGGCTGAGGTACCACCAGTACTAGAAGGGCGCTCCCGGCTAAGACGAATATTGCTATGAGCTGAAAGTACCACGTCTCAAATAGGCTACTCCACACTCTGGAGACGCCTAGCAAGAGTAGTCCCTCGAATAGGACGGCCAGCTGTGCGAGCCTCCTGCTGTAGTGAGACCACTGATGGCTCGGGTAGGACTCGAGAACAGCCGTCTGGCAGCCCGTCTTCACGTACGAGTACGTGACAGCGTGGAGCACGTACGCCGTGTACAGCAAGGCGGCGCTCCTCCAACTGGCAGACAGGTAGAAGAGAGGAATGAAGGTGGCGAACGCCAAGAAGCCTATTAAGGTGGGCCTCTTGGTCAGACCAGCGTTTGATAGCAGGTTAGAGTGCCTCAGTGAGGGAATGACCGCGGCGGTCCATAGGGCGTTGAGTAGACCAAGCTCGACTGGGGTGAAGTTGAGTAGCCTGACAGCTACGATGTTGACCAGCAAGTCCATGACGCCCAGTGTCGCTAGCGCTAGACCAGCTATGTAGAGCCACATACGGGTCGCCAGAATTAACTCCCGGGGCGTCTAGTTTTTAAACGGGGGTGTTTCGCGTGGTTAGGCGGATTTCACGTAGCCCCCGAACTGGTCCCAGCCGTAGATCGCCACCCTATCGACGCCCTCTAGTTTGAGCCCGGAGCCCTCGACAACTTCGCCTACCACCTCGTACTCCACGCCGTAGGACTCGAGGTCTTCGACGACCTTGCCGAGGCCCTCCTTGCTCACTGTCATGACCACCCCGTACTCCTCTCCCCCGTTCAAGGACAGCTCGTACAAGCACTCGAGCCGCCCCTCGCAGAGCTCGTAGACCTCCTTAAAGACTAGAGGCGGTCTCTCGACCCTCAAGCCCACCCCGCTCAACCTGGCGATCTCCATCATGGTGAACCCCAGCCCGTCGCTCACGTCCATGCTTGCGTGGACGCTCTTGTAGTTGAGGGCGATCACCGTCCCCACCCTGACGTCAACGAGAGGTCTCCTCGTCTTCTCGACCACCCAGGCGGTCCGCGAGGCCTCCTCTACACCTCTAAGGGCTACGTAGCCCATCGCCCCGTACCTCCCCGTGACGACCACGGCGTCCCCGGGCCTAGCGCCGCTCCTGGGTGGGGGCCTCTTGGCTGTAGTGAAGCCGATCATCGTCACCGATACCCAGGGGTCCCCCGAACTGTTAGTGTCGCCACCCACCCAGCTCACACCGTAGTGCTTGAAGGCCTCGCTCAGCCCGCGGACTATGGCCTCTGCGTCGGACAGGTCTAGGTCGGGGCTTAGCCCGAGCGAGACGAGCGCGTAGGCCGGTCTCGACCCCTTGGCAACGTGGTCGCTAACGGCTCCTGTAGCGATAGCCCAAGCCGCGTCCTCGAGGCTCCTCCAGGGGAGTTTAACGCCCTTGATAGAGGCGGCGTCGACGGAGGCGACGATCCTAGGAGCCAGAGGCAGGAAGTCCACAGCGTCGTCGGGGAACCCGAGCCGGGAGAAGGGCGGACTCTTGCCGAGGTAGGGGCGTAGCACGCCCTCTATGAACAGCCTCTCCGTGAGCTCCCCCAGCTTCATTAGGGCACCTAACTCATTTTAAGAGAAGCCGATAAATATTCTATCCTGGCCTCTCGAATAGGGGTTTGAATGGGCGAGCTGGAGTACACTGTTGAGAGAGCCGGCGCGCACGCCCTCCTCTACGCCGCCTCGACGGTCGTCTATTTACTAGTCCAGGTCGCTACACTGATGGTTGTGGCCAGGCTGCTAGGCCCCGCCAACTACGGCCTCTACAACCTGGCGGCCATACCCGTAGGCGTGCTATCGCTGCTCACAGACTTCGGGATAGACGCCGCGGTGCTGAGGTACTCCTCCCTCTACGCTAGTAGGGGGCAGGTCTGCCGAGTCGCCTCGCTGGCTAAGAGGGCGTTACTACTCAAGCTCGTTTTGTCGCTATCGGTCGTAGCCCCAGCCCTAGTGCTGGCGGAGCCTCTCGGCCAGGTTCTGAGCAGCAGGAGCGGCATCGGACTCTACGTCTCCCTTTACACAATCGTGCTAGTCCCCCAAGTACTCGCCGCGGACGCCGCTAGCCTCATGGTCGGCCTGGGGAGGGCGGGGGCCAGGACCGTAGTGGTCATAGCCCAACCTCTCGCGAGGCTGGCTGCGGTACTGGCTCTGTTCAGCCTAGTGGGCCCAACGGTTGAAAACGCGGTACTCGCCCTGGCCGTCTCCTACGTGGTTGCCATAGCTGTATCGGTTGCTATGGTGAAGGACGTCCTCTCGTCGCCCGGGTGCGGTTTCGAGATGGACGAGGTCGTCGGATACGCGCTGACGGTCTACACGGGGAGCGTGGCTGGAGCTGTTGTCGCTAGGCTACAGGGCTACTTGCTGGGGTTCATAACGGCCTCCATGGGCGTGGCCGGCAACAGCGTGGCGGGCTACTTCAACGCCGCATACAACTTCTTGGGCGCTGTAGGAGCAGTCTACGGGGCCCTGGCAACCCCCCTCCTCCCCCTCTTCGTCCACCAGTCGAAGAACGAGGAGGGCTTTAAAGGCATAGTCGAGGCGGTGCTAGCGACCCTCTTCGCCCTCACGCTCCCGCTTTCCCTAGTCTCGATCTTGTACTCCGGCGACGTAATCAGGACGGTGTACGGCCCAGAGTACGCTGAGGCGGGCTTCTACTACACTGTAATATCGGTCTCTCTACTGCTTTGGCCCTTCGGCGTCGTCGCGGGCAACGTGATCCAGGCTTACGGTGTCAAGCGGGTGATCCTGCTCTCCAACATAGTATCGCTGGTCTCCGGCGTTCTCCTTTACCTCGGGCTGGGCCTAGCCCTCGGCGTCGCCGGGCTGGCTATAGCCAGCGCGCTGGCCAGTATACCCGTCCTAGTCTACCAGCTCTCCTACCTCGAGGGCGCCGGTTTCAGGCTAGGGTACTCGAAGTACATGAAGACCGCTGTAGCGTCCTTGCTCTCGGTCCTCGCCTCAGTCCCCCTGGCGAGGCTCCTAGCGCTGTCCGTCGCTAGGCTCTTACTCGGCTTCACGTTCTCGGCCCTCCTCTACAGCGTGCTCCTGGCGGCCTTCAACGCCCTAGGCGACGTAGAGCTCTCCTTCCTGGTGAGGATCTCCAGGAGCATCCCTGTACTCGGCTGGGTACTCGCGGCCTACGTCGCCTTCTATACCAGGCTGAGAGACTCCCTGGTGAGGCTGTTCTGAACCGATAAATTGCCTGGTAGCCTAATTATAGAGGACACGAGGTGTTTACACTGGGGGTAAAGGGCATTAAAGAGCTGGTCAGCGTACGAGAGGCCGTCTCTAGGCTGGCTAAAGTACTAGCGAAGATAGAGCTGGGCGTGGAGGAAGTAGAAGTCCTGGAGGCCTACGGTAGGGTCCTAGCAAGCGACGTCGTCGCCCTAGTAGACCACCCGGGCTTCGATAGGAGTGCGGTGGACGGGTACGCGGTCGTAAGCCCCGACACGTATAGTGCTAGCATGTTTAACCCAGCCGAGCTGGAGGTGGTGGAGGCCCCCGCCATAGGCCCTGGCAAGGCGAGGCCGGTCAGTACCGGCGAGCCCCTGCCGAGTGGGGCCGACGCCGTGGTGATGGAGGAGGACGTGAAGAGGGTCGGCGGTAAGATACTCGTATACAAGCCGGTGGCCCAGGGCTCCAACGTCTCGAGGCGCGGAGAGGACTTCGCGAGTGGGGAGGTGCTGGTCAGGGCTGGAACAGTCCTCGACTTCAGGAAGATACCCATCATATACGCGTCCGGCCACAGCACTGTAAGAGTCTTCAGGAAGCTGAGAGTAGGCGTGGTGACTGTAGGCAGCGAGGTCGTCGAGCCCGGCCCCGACACAGCGAGTCTTGGGAGAGGCCGCGTCTTCAACTCTACGGCATACGTTGTGCTGTCATACCTGAGGAGGCTCCCATTCATTGAGGCCAGGTACTACGGCGTCGTACCCGACGACCTAGGCCTGCTCGCCGACTTCGCAGCCAGAGCTCTCGCGCTGAACGACGTCGTCGTAACCACCGGTGGGACTGGGCCGGGCGAGGGAGACCTGGTCTACGACCTCGTCGAGACGCGCGGGGCCTGGGTCTTCAGGGGCGTGGCGATGAGGCCCGGTAGGCCGACTAGTGCGTCGGTGATCGACGGGAAGCCCGTGCTCCACCTCAGCGGCTTCCCGCTCGCTGCGTGGGTCGGCCTAGAGGGGGTCTTCAGGCCGGCGCTGGTCGAGGCGCTCGGCTTGAAGGGGTTCAGCAACCAAGTCGTCTACGCCAAGCTCACGAGGAGGCTGCCTAACCAGGCGGGCTACACCACGTTCGTGAGAAGCACGCTAACGACCGGCGTCGGGGGCCTGCCGCTAGTGGAGCCGTTCATGTTGAGGGGTAGCGGGTTGTTGAGGAGCCTAGCGGAGACGAACTCGTACATCCGGCTAGAGGAGGGTAGTGAGGGGTTCGAGGAGGGCGAGGTAGTGCCCGTCTACCTGGACTGGCCTTAAAAGACCGCCCAAGCTATGAGAGTCCGCCCGTGGAGGGCAAAACGGCCGGGTCTCACCGATGGGCCTGGACGAGGAGGGGACTAGTAGCGGGGGTCGGAAGGCCCACCCGTGTGGCTAGTGGAGCCAGAGCCGTTGCCGCGACGGCTTGCCCCCTCGTGCCCCGTGAGTCGTCTCTGGCGCCCTGGGAGGCCCTACGAGCGGAAAAAGCGCGAGGTGAGTAAACGGGCCAAAAACTCGGGGGCCTACAGAGCCGACAGGAAAACGTCCTTGACTACCTCCTCGGTGACGGGGAAGGGCGTGTTCCCAACCATGTACTTTAGTCTGCTGAACAAGAACTCCGCGACTCTGCTCGCGTCGTTCTCCTTGAAGCCGTAGTCGCTCAGCCTCTCCTTGAAGCCGACCCGCTCCTGGAAGGCCTTAACGCTCTTCATAGCCCTCTCGGCGTCCTCGGCGACGGGCTTGATGTACGGGTTTATAGGCTTGAGCAGCCTCGCGGACACCTCGGGGAGCGCCTTGTGGGTGTAGTAGACCACCCGCGGCCCCAGTAGCGCGAGGCCCGCCCCGTGGGCCAGCTTGGGCTCGAAGCCGCTGAGGACGTGTTCTATCCCGTGGACGAGGTGGGTGGACGCCATGTCGATGCTCAGGCCCGCCAGCATGCTGGCGTAGAGCATGCTCGTCCTCAGGCCGACGTCCTTCAAGTTGTTAACCAGCCTTGGGAGCTTCTCGCCTATTATAGCGATCGCCTCGTACGACAGCGTCTCGACCAAGGGGTAGGAGGCTGTGGACGTAGCGGACTCGTATGCGTGGTAGAAGGCGTCTAGGCTCGTGTAAATGGTCTGCTCCAGGCTGAGCGTAAGGGTGTACCTGGGGTCGTCCACGCTGACGTCCGGGTAGGTCACGGAGAGACCGTGCTTCTCCTTCGTCTCGTCCACGGTGACGACGGCGTACCTGTCGACTTCAGTGCCGGTCCCGTGGGTCAGGTTGACGGCGAGTAGTGGGAGCTTCCTCTTCGGCTTGGCCCCCTTCAGCAGGTCCTCGAACCTCGCCCCAGCCACCGCTATCACCGAGGCGACCTTCGCCACGTCGATCACGCTACCCCCTCCAACGGCCACCACTGCGTCAACGCTCTCCCGCCAGAACAGCTCGCCCGCCCTGAGCGCCTGGCTGAGGTACGGGTTAGGCGTCACGTCGCTGAAGACTACGTACTCGACCCCCCTCTCGCTCAGGATCTTCAAAAGGTCGTCGAGGGCGCCGGAGACCTTCGCCGACTGCCGGCCCGTGACTACACCAACCTTCTTCTTACCCTCGAGAAACCACGCGGCCTTCTCGAGAGAGTTCTCCCCGAAATAGAGGGTTACTTCTTCGTGCTTCAGTCTAAAGGGCCTCACTTTGCCCACCTTGTCTAATTTTCTCTACAAGCCTATTTAATTCTTGTCTATGACGACGAAGTCTCTCACGGCTAGAAGCCCGTAGATCCTCGCGGAAGCCTCGATCAGGCCGAACAATGGGATGGTGAAGACGAGTACGGGCTCCCCGGCCTTGTACGAGCCGTAGAGGTACGCCGACGCGTAGTATAGGCCGGCTGGCAGTATGAACCAGATTACGCCTGCTGCCAGCACGGCCGGTAGCATCGCCCAGGACGCGGTGAAGACCAGGCTCCAGAAGAACGCCCTGAACCCTACAACGAGCTTCATGGGCAGGGGGCTGTGCTTGACGTCCGAGATGACCCCCTTGAACCACCTCCCCCTCTGCTTGATCAGGTCGGCTATGCTGTTGGGGCTCTTGATGAGGACCCTCGTACTGCTCTGCCACGTCCTGTACCCCCTCTTGACGAGCTCTACAGAGAACCTGAAGTCCTCGGTGATGCTCCTGTAGCTGAACCCCACCTCCTTCAACACCCTCCCCTTCACTATGAGCAGCTCGCCGTGCAGCCCTAGTAGCGGCCTCCCGAGCAGTCCCGTGAAGAACCTGTACAGGGTCACGTCGTCTAGGAACCTGACCCAGTCCATGACGTAGGCCAGCTTGCTCCTCCCCATCCTCGGCACGAGGACGCCGTTCCCGACGAAAACACCCCTAGACTCGTAGTAGGGTATCTCGTAGAGGAAGTTGTCGTCCAGGATGATGTTGTCGTCGTCTATGAAGACGTACCACTTCTCCCTGTCCACGTAGTTTTCGATGAAGTAGTTGAGGGCCCTCCCCTTACCGACGAGGTCCCTCCTGTACCACCTGGGGACGACCACGAGCTTGACGTGCC
The DNA here is from genome assembly GCA_023256015.1 of Thermogladius sp. Taxonomy (GTDB): domain Archaea; phylum Thermoproteota; class Thermoprotei_A; order Sulfolobales; family Desulfurococcaceae; genus Thermogladius. Next base: position 41,001 of record JAGDWK010000050.1, on the reverse strand, counting down.
CGAGCCTCCTCAGCTCGGGTAGTAGCGGCGACTCCTCGTCTACTACCAGCGTTACGCCCCCGAACCTCCTCGCGTGGTAGCGGACCGTCTCGAACAGGCTCTTCCTCACCCTCTCGTCGGCCTTGGAGACTACGACGATCTCGAAGTTGCTCGCCTTCACGTCCCCTCTCTTAGGCCTGTACAGGATGTAGCCGGTCAAACCGATGGCGAGGATAGCCATGTAGGCTACGGCCAGCCCCTCGACGACCCCTATAGCGTCGCTGACTAGGTCCGGCATCACTACCACATTACTGTTGACAGAGATTATTGAGTGCGTCGAAAAATAAAACCGTTTCCGGGGGCCGGCGAAGACGTGGACAGGCTCATTGGGCGGAAGGCTTAAAAGGGGACTCAAAGGTATCATGTGATACAAACCCCCAGTGGTGCTCAGTATGAGGTTCGACAGGAGAGTACTAGCCCTAGTCGCAGTAGCAGTCTTCACGAGCATAGTCTTCGCCAGCGTCTTCGTGTACTACCCGGTATCGGTGACCGTCAGCCCCGTATCGCCGCCCGTCTACTTCGAACCCGGCACTAACGCCAACCAACCGGACCTAGGCCAGGGCAACACCATTAGCGTTGCGATCGGGCCTAACTCTGCGAGCCTCGCCATCACGATACACCCCACCTACCAGGTGTCGTACTACAAGAACATCAGCCTCATAGTGAACAATGACACGAAGACGTACTACGCGTACCTGAGAGTCGTAAAGCCCGCGGACGTAACACCCGGGACGGGTCTACCGTCCGGCTCCAAGCTAGTCCTCTACGTGTACAGTAAGGGTCCCACTGGGAGTAGGAGTCTCTCTGGCTACCCGCCCACTCCAGTATCGGGCACCTACCTCGCCAGCCTCGACCTGATCACCGCAACATCGCAGAACTTCCCGATAACGATCTCGGCGGGCAGCGCGGTGGAGCTCGACCTCTACGTGTACATACCGGAGGGCTACCAGCTACCTGCGTCAGTTACTGCCCAGCTACTCCTAGTCTACAGCCCGTCCAGCGAGACGCCGCCGTAAACACGACACCATTAAAACACTTTTTTATCAACTCTAACAACCTCCGCGGTGCTATCATGTACCCGAGGGACCTGCTTTTACTCGTTGTAGCGGTACTGTTGGTCGCGGCGTTCCTAGCCCCTTATCTAGGCCTCCCGCCCTTCGCTCTAAGCCTGGTCGCCGGCTACTCAATGTACCCCTCTCTCAAGCCGGGCGACTTGGTCTTGAGCACCGCCGTCTGGCTGACGGGCTTCTCGAAGGGCGACGTGGTGATCTACTGCACAGGCTTATTCCACTGCGTGGTACACAGGGTCGTGGAAGTAGCCGGAGGCGCTGTCGTGACTAAGGGGGACTTCAACCCGGCTCCAGACCCTCCCGTCCCGGAGACGGCTGTCAAGTACAGAGAGGTCCTCGCAATACCGCTGGTGGTGTGGCTCCCGCTGGCGGTGATACTGGTGACCTCGCTGTTCGTACCCCTCTGGGACTTGAGGCGACTCTTCCAGCCCCTACACTTAGAGACGACCTTGTTCGTCCTGTTCGTAACGCTCTACGCGGTGTTCACAGCCCTCTACGTGGTGGGCCAGCCGCCCTATAGAACCGTCCTCCAAGCCCCCAGCCTCGAGCTCGCGGGCTACGAGATCTCCGGGGACTACACGGCTCTCACACTGGACTACTCGACCTTCAACACGAGTATAGTCGGCGTCTCCAGCTGTAGTGTTGTAAGCCCGGCAGGCCTCTACTCCTGCACCTACGCGAGGGTGGTCAACGGCAGCAGGGTGGTAATCGGCGTACCGACATTCTTGTACAAGGAGCTCTTCCAGGCCGGGGTGAACTACTTCTACGTGAACCTGACCGCGAAGCTCGACAGAGGCCTCCTCATAGGCTACTACCCGATACACTTCACTCTACGCAAGCCGGCGGTGAAGGTGGAGGGCTGTACCCTGCTCGTCGAGAACACCCTGCCCTTCCCCCTCGAGAACGTCTCGGTGAGAGTCACTTACGTGAACTCTACGTGGGTCGGCCTAGTGAACGTCGTGCACAGCCGGGATGAGTCCTTTAACGCGACAGTAGAGCCGATGGAGACGTACAGGCTGGAGCTCCAGGGGGTATTCGACTACGCGTATGTAAGAGTCTCCTACTACTACGGGAACGAGAGCGTGGTCTGGGTTGGGAGAGTCGAGCCCTGTAGTCGGTGAGGGGGAGAGGTACAAGAAGGTCCACTACGTCACGGGGCTCCTCACCCTGTTCTACGGAGTCTACATGGTCCTCGCACTAGTGCTACCGCTCTACCGGGTCTACGGGGTCCTCGACGGTCTGGTAGCGTTCTCCTACTACCGGGTCACCTACTACGGCGCGCCGGTAACGGTAGACGAGCTCGACAGAACGAGCTACATGGCCGCCCCCCTCGTCCTGTTCACCGTCTACATGGTGTTCAGCGGGGCCAACCTGCTGCTCGCCCTATTAGAGGGCGAGGACTACACTGTCCAGCTCAGGCTGTGCTTCACGGGAGGGCTGGTGGGCGCGGTCTCCTCGGCGGTGTTCCTGGGCCTCTACAGCTACTTCTTCACGAGGGCTGTCTCGACCCTGTCCTTCAGCCTAGACCACGTTACCTCGGCTGGGAGGCTGATACTGGGCTCGTCGAACGTACAGCAATTCCCCTACACGGGCCTGCTGCTGAACCCCCTGGTACACCTAGTACTGGCCTTGGCAACACTCCTGTCCTCCACCCTGTCCATTCTACTCCACACAGGCCGCGGCTGGCCGACGAAGCCCCACGAAGCAGAGGGCCCCGGTCACGCTAGGTAGTTAATGCCTCGGGGGCCCAGAACCTCCTCATCACCAGTAGCAGTGATACAAGCGCTAGCAGGCCCATGAAGGAGTTGGCGGCGACGTCTACGAGGCCTACATTAGACCCGGAGTAGAGCAGCATGAACCAGCCCGAGGCGAAGCAGGCCGCGCCGACAGCGGTCTCGAAGACGCGCCTCTTGAAGGGCAGGCCCTCGTAGAAGCCGCCCCGGGTCCAGGGCAGAACCGCGAGGGAGAGACCTGTCAACCAGACGAGTATACTGTAACTGAAGTCGAAGAGCTTCAGGAGAGACGCGACTGGTATCAGGCCGTTCACGGTCAAGTAGCCTAGGAGGAGTCCCACCAGCCCAAACGAGAAGACAACGTTGTTAGCAACTATAGGCACGCCTCTGACACCCGTCACCCTTGCCAGCGACGGGGGCGCCATTTTGTCGACCGCGAGTGCGTATAATATCCTTATTGCCGCTAGCCATGTTGTGTAGGCAGTGTTGAGGAACCACATGAAGGCCGCTAGTCCTGCCAGGAGTATCAGGTACTTGTCGCTGGTGAAGAGGGACAGGTATACGAAGATCGACGGGGGTACCAGGGGCCTCCCGCTGAGGCTCTCCAAGACTCCGCGGTAGGTGTAGTAGAGGTAGGAGTGCGACGCGACGAGGCTTACCCCTAGCTTGGCCTCGACGACGAAGGGGACTAGGAGGTAGAGAGCGAAGACTGTCAGGAAGCCGAGCAGGTAGCCCCGCGTGTACGACTTCACCGGGTCTTCGACCTCGCCGGCTACGAAGCTGGCCGACTCCAGCCCCGCGTAAGCCCAGAGAGCGGCGACCATCATACCACCGGTGGCGGCCGCGAGAGGAGCCGGGGTTAGAGGGGTCACCCCTCTGACAGCCCCCTTCAATGCGGCGTCCTCGAGTAGCACGGGGTTTAAACCGGTGGCTCTAGCCCAGTTCTCGTATATCGTGCCGGGGTCTGCGAGGTACAGGGCCGCCGTGTACGCGAGCGTGATTAACAGCGGCGTTACCACTATTGGGGCTAGGACCCACTTCAGCCGCCTAGTCCTAACGCTCGCGAGGATGAATAGGGCCGCTACAACTAGTACACCCAGGTAGAGCTCCGTCAAAGGCTGGTTTAACACCACGCCCAGGTCCACCAGGAGCTGGTCGCCTGAGGCGAGCCCAGCCAAGAGGACGTTCCCCGCCAGCGCCTTGAGCCCGTAGTATACGAGGAAGCCTAGAGAGAGCAGACCACCGCTGGCGGCCATGTAGTACCAGACCGCGATGAAGGCCACGACGGGAGAGACGGCCCTGGATATCAGCACGTAGGGCGCGGCCGCCCTCTGGACGTTGAGCGCGACGTACATGAAGGCGAGGACCACCGGGACGTAGACCAGGCCCGCGAGGAGGTAGGCCAGTAGGTTCGAGCCCCCGTAGAGCCCGGGCGTACCCAGCATCTGGACTGTGAAGAAGGTGAAGCCCGAGGCTACGGGGTTGGCGACGACCCAGAGGAAGACCTCGAACCAGCCGAGCCCCCGCTCGAGGGTGTAGACCCTCCACTTCCTTATCAAGAGCCTACCCATGTTGTTTTTCCTGCTCCCGAAAAAATAAAAGTTACGTGTCCGGCAGGGCGTTGTAGAGGTACTCCTCGTACCCCTTTAGGTCGAGTAGCCCGTGCCCGCTGAGGTTGAAGACTATGACGGGCCTCTCGCAGGACCCCCTGTACCTCCTCGCTATGTCTATCACGGCCTTCACGGCGTGGGCGCTCTCCGGGGCGGGCACTATCCCCTGCAACCTCGCGAACAGGACGCCGGCCTCGAACACCTCCCTCTGCCCGTACGCCACGGGCTCCACCAGCTTGTGGTTTACGAGTATGCTTAGCGACGGCGCCACCCCGTGGTACCTGAGGCCCCCGGCGTGTATGGGGGGCGGGACGAAGTCGTGCCCGAGCGTGTGCATCTTCAGCATCGGCGTCAGCCCGGCAGTGTCACCGAAGTCGTACCTGTACTCCCCTCTGGTCATTGACGGCACTGCTCTGGGCTCTACGGCCACGAAGACGGTGCTCGTCTTCCCTCTAAGCCTGTAGTAGAGGAACGGGTACGCCAGGCCGGCGTAGTTGCTCCCGCCGCCGACAGCCCCCACGACGTATGCTACGTCCTCGACTCCGACACCCAACTCCTCCAACTGCTCGATCGCCTCCTGCCCTATCACGGTCTGGTGTAGGAGGACGTGGTTGAGGACGCTCCCGAGGCTGTACTTGGCCTCTCCCCCGCTGTTGATGACGTCCTCTATGGCCTCCGATATCGCGATGCCGAGGCTGCCCGGGTGGTCCGGGTTCTCCTGGAGTAGCTTCCTGCCGAAAGAGGTTACACTGGAGGGGCTGGGGTATACCTCGGCCCCGTAGGTCTCCATCAGTATCCTCCTGAAGGGCTTCTGGTTGTAGCTCGCCCTCACCATGAAGACCCTTACCTTGATGCCCACTAGGCTACCGGCTAGAGATAGGGCGCTACCCCACTGCCCAGCGCCAGTCTCTGTACTGAGCCTCTTGACGCCCTCGAGCTTGTTGTAGAACGCCTGGGCTATCGCGGTGTTGAACTTGTGGGAGCCAGCAGGCAGGACCCCCTCGTACTTGAAGTATATCCTCGCGCAGGTGTCGAGGTACTTCTCGAGGTTTCTCGCTCTCAGCAGCGGCGTGGGCCTCCCGGCTTGCAGGTAGTACTCGGAGAGCTCGTCGGGTATTTTGATGAACCTCTCGTCGCTGAACTCCTGCCTGACGAGTTCCCTGGCGAACAGGGCGTGGAACATCTCGGGTTTCACAACGGTTCCGTCCGGCAGGATGTAGGGGGGTATCTTCTCCGGGAGGTCTGGGACTATGTTGTACCAGGACTTGGGTAGGAGGTCGGGTCTTTGGGAAGACCTTAACTCCATTCCAACATGGTCCCACCAACCCCATAACGGAGGCCCCCCTCGGTATAAAAGCTTTCACTTTATAGAGCCGCTCCGTGTATTAAAGCAGTAAGTGGTGTAAGTATGGGAAAGTACGGCCTCTTGACCGAGAAGCAGTACGAGGTCTTGAAGCTGAGAGCCAAGGGCCTCACCCAGGCAGAGGTCGCTTCTAGGCTGGGGATGTCTAGGTCGGCGGTTGCTATCGCGGAGAAGAGGGCCCTCAGGAAGATAGAGCTCGCGGCCGAGACTCTCAGGGTCTACCGGGAGATCATGGCCGTGAAAGTGATAACGCTCGACGAGGGGGTCAGGCTAGTGGACGTACCAAGGACGGTCATCGACGAGGCAGACAAAGCGGGCGTCAAAGTCAAGGCGAACTTCGACTACATATTCGGGCTTCTACGTTTCAAGGCAGGCGCCGGCTACCCTAGGCTCAAGAAGAAGGTCAAGATCTACCTGATGAGGGACGGGAGCATAGACGTGGAGGAGACCGGCTGAGGCCGTGTTCGGAGAGCCCGCTTGACCAGGTTTTTAATCCCTTAAGGATATAGAATAGTATCTCCTACGGCCCGTGTCGAGGGTAGTAAGTATGCTCGTATCCAAGGAGGTCAGGAATTTTACTGCGGGCGTGCTCGAGGTCTCCACGGGAAGCCCCCTTCTAGTCGTGAACGAGCAAGACGCTCTCGAGATGAGTTTAACACCCCACTCTAAGGTCCTCGTCAAGTACGAGGACAGAGAGGCCTACGCCACGGTTACGCTGACCAAGACCATGGTGGCGAAGGGGAGGGTCCTCGCGTCTATCGAGCTGGCCGAGAAGCTCGGCCTGAAAGAGGGCTACCCGGTTCAGGTCAAGCCAGCCGGCCTCCCCGGGTCGTACGCGTACCTGCTCAAGAGGATTCGGGGGGAGCGTCTGAGCTACAACGAGATGTACTCGATAATAAGAGACGTCGTGAACGGGGCATACGGCGAGGCCGAGATAGCCGCTTTCTTGCTCAGCCAGCAGTTTTACGTCCTAGACGAGGACGAGCTCACGAGCTTGATAAAGGCCATGGTGGAGACAGGGGTGAAGATAAGCTTCGACGAGCCCGTCTTCGACGAGCACAGTATTGGCGGCGTCCCGGGGAACAGCAAGGTCGCGATGGTGGCGGTGCCCATTGTCGCGTCGTTCGGCCTGCTCATCCCGAAGACTAGTAGCAGGGCTATAACCAGCCCGGCCGGCACGGCCGACACGATGGAGGTCCTAGCGAGAGTGGACTTCACAGCGGAAGAGATAAGAGAGCTCGCCAAGAAGACGAGAGGGCTCCTGGTCTGGGGCGGGAAGCTCAACCTGGCCCCAGCAGACGACATCTTCGTGAACGTGGAGAGGAAGCTTTCCATAGACCCGTGGCACCAGATGGTCGCGAGTATACTGAGCAAGAAGCTCGCGATGAGCGTCGAGTCCCTGGTGATAGACATTCCCGTCGGGAAGAAGGCGAAGATAGAGGAGCCGGGCCACGCAGACCAGCTGGCGGGCCTCTTCATAAGGCAGGCCGCGAAGCTCGGCATGAGGGTCAAGGTGGCCATAACTTTCGGGGGGCAGCCCATAGGCATGAGCGTGGGGCCCGCCCTCGAGGCGAAGGAGGCGTTGGAGGCCCTGTTGAACAGGAGGGGGTCGAGGAGCCTGGTCGACAAGGCTGTCCTGATAGCCGGCTTGACCATGGAGTTGAGCGGCAAGGTGCCGCCTGGCCAGGGCGAGAGCTACGCAAGGGAGCTGTTCTCGTCGGGCAGGGCCTACGAGAAGTTCAGGGAGATAGTAGAGGCCCAGGGCGGCAACCCGAACATTAAACCCGAGGAGGTCCCGCTGGGCAGGTACACTTACACGTTCAAGTCGCCTCTAGAGGGGGCGGTGACGTACATCGACAACGCGGCGGTAACCATGGTGGCTAGAGCGGCGGGGGCCCCGTTCGACAAGGGCGCCGGGGTACAGTTCCACGCGAAGGTGGGCTACAGGGTCAACAAGGGCGACCCCCTGTTCACCATATACAGTAACAGCGAGAGCAGGCTCGAGGAGGCCATCTCGCTGGCGTCGAAGTACTCCCTTATAACCGTGGAGGGCATGTTACTGAAGACTCTCCCGTGACCCCTAGCTCCGCTTAAAGCTTATTTCATTCAACAGGGATTAGCCTCTCCAAGTGCAGAGGTGTACTCGCGTGTACGACGTAGTAGTGGTAGGTGCGGGGGTCGGCGGGCTGTACTCCTCGCTCGTGCTGGCCTCCAAGGGCTTCAAGGTCGCTCTCGTGGAGAGCAAGCCTAGGGGGAAGATCGGGGACAAGACCTGCGGCGACGCCATCGGGGTACACCACTTCGAGCACATAGGGCTGCAGATCCCAGACAGCGTGGTGGACCACAGGTATAGGGGTGTGAAGATAAAGAGCCCCAGCGAGGAGCACGAGATAATCGTCCCGGGAGAAGGGGTCAGCGTCAACAGGGTCGGGTTCGGGCAGTGGCTACTGAAGAACGCCCTAGACCGGGGTGTCGAGCTGTACGACGAGCACTTCCTGGTCGGCGTGGAGGTTAAGGAGGGGAGGGTGAGCAGCGTAAAGGTGAAGAAGACCGGGGGAGGGGTAGCCGACCTGAAGGCGAGGTTCTACATAGACGCGAGTGGCGCGAGGCCCGCTCTGAGGACCAGGCTACCCGAGGACTGGCCCATCGCCGAGAGGCCGTACGAGACGGACTTCAACCTGGCGTACAGGGAGGTCGTCGAGCTCGAGAACGGGGTGAGCGAGGCGGACGTCCACTACGCCGTCATATACCTCAACACGAGAGTGGCCCCCGGCGGCTACTGGTGGATGTTCCCCAAGAACAGAGAGGGCACGGTGGTAAACGTCGGGCTCGGGGTGATAGGGGGGTCGGGGTTCAACCCGAGGCACAACTATGACAGGTACTTGAGGGAGAGGTTCAAGGGGAGGGTAGTCCACGCGGGGGGAGGTATAGTGCCGACGAGGAGACCCCTCCCAACAATGGTCTGGAGTAACGTGGGGAGCGTGGGGGACGCGGCGTACACCGTGAACCCAGTCCACGGAGGCGGGATAGGGTCGACTATGGAGGCCGCGAACATACTTGCAACGCACCTGGCGAACGTCCTTGAGCAGGGGGAGCCGGACACAGGCAACATGTGGGAGGTGAACCTGAAGTACCTAGAAGCGTACGGGGTCAAACAGGCTAGTCTCGACGTCCTTCGCATGTACCTCCAGAGGCTGTCAAACGACGACTTCGACTGGATAATAAGGAACAGGCTGGTAGACGGCTCGGCCGTATACGACATAGGCGTAAAGGGCAGCCTGGGGGACAGGGTCGTCAGCTCTATCAGCACAGTGATCAAGCTCCTCGGGAGGCCTAGCCTGCTGGGTGAGCTGAGGATAGTCAGGAACTACATGAACAAGGTTACGACCTTGTACAGGGACGAGTACCCGAGGAGCCCCGAGGGGATTAGGAGCTGGGCGAGTAGAGTCGAGGAGCTGTTCGACGAGTATGCGAGACTCATAGGGTTCAACAGGGGACCTAGAGTTAAATGGTGACAGTAGCCGGCGTAGACCTGCGGGGGAGCGATCGAAGGCCCTCGGGCGTAGCGGTGATATCGGGGAGGGACCTACGCGTCGAGTCGCTGTACAGCGACGAGGAGATAGTAGACTTCCTCACGCGCCATAAAGCCCTGGTCGTCGCCATCGACTCCCCTCTCTCGCACAGCCCCTCCTACAGGCACGTCGACAGGGTTATGGTCAGGCTGGGCTTCAGGGTGCTCCCGCCTGGCTGGAGGGGCATGAGCATGCTCGTCGAGAGGGGGGTGAGGCTAGCCTCGCGCTTAAGCAGCATGGGCGTAGTCGTGCTCGAGACGCACCCCAGGAGCGCGCTCAAGTCGAGTAAGTGCCGCGGCCTGGGCGAGCTGGCGTCAAGGCTAGGATTGGCCTTGCCGGGCAGGCTCACGAGGGACGAAGAGGACGCCGTGGTAGCCTCGGCTGTGAGCCTTATGTACGTGGAGGGCGCAGTCGTCGAGGTAGAGGGCGTGGACGGCAGGATCTACCTGTTGCCCCCTATATGCGGGGGCTCAGACTAGAGCGGAATATACCTTGTCGGCTACGTAGTTCAGGAGCGCCTTCTTGTCTACGAGCGAGAGGAGCTTCCTCGACAGGGGGATGCTCACCTTGGCGCCGCTGGCGTACATGTGCCCTCCCCCACCCAGCTTCACCGCGACCCTTCTAACGTCTACGCTCCTACTCCTCAGGCTCAGCTTCCCGTCTACCGATGCGATCACGGCGACGTCGGCGCTGTACCTGGTGAGCAGGTAGGCTGCGAGGAAGCTGTTCTCGACATCGCTATTCTCGTAAGCCGCGACCACGCGGATGCCGTCCGCCTCTCTCACGACAATGCTCTCTACGCTGGACAGGGCCCTGAGCTCCCCGTCCATTGCTTCCTCCACTTTTTCAGTGAAGCTACTAGTCCAGGCCCTCCCCTTAAAGACCTCCCTCATGACCTTCAACCTCCACGAGTCGCTGTCGCCCCTCCTGATGAGCCTGAGGTACCAGCCACCCCTCCAGTGGTCGAACGTCCACAAGTCCCCGGCGCAGACGCCAGGGACGAGTTCCTCGGCTATCTCCCTGTTCACCCTCCCCGCCGCGTAGTACCTGTAAACGACGCCGGTCGCACACGTCGACGTGTCGAGGTATAGCTTGACGCCGGCCCCGCTTACCGCTGCCACCCACTCGCCATCCCACAGGTGGTGGTCGTACCACTCCACGCTCACACCTTTCGCCGCGAGCTCTCTGACAGAGCCTACTAGCTCGGGGAAACCGCCCGGGTTGACGCCGAGGTCTATCACTACCAGCTTCTCCACCTCCTCGATCTTGCCGAGTTTTTCGCCGAGTAGTCTGTGCAGTTTGTAGGGCTCGGTGAAGTAGACGTACCTAGGCCACTCCCCTGAAGCCAGCGCGTAGACACCGGCCCCCGCTACACCGTCCATGTCTGTGTGCGTTATGACGGCGTACTCGGCCACTATAAACCACGCTCTCTTAACACACTCTGATCAAAAGGTGTTTTAAAAAGGTGCGATGTCCGCTCACGGAGGTTTAGGCAGAATCTTGTTGTAGAAGTCTGCGAAGTCCCTGAGGAACCTACTAGGCTGGTCTAGGTACAGCGCGTGGCCCGCGCCCTCGTAGACCACTAGCTCCCCTCCCACTGCTGAGGCGAAGTCCCTCAACTCAGCGTAGTCGACTATGTCGTCTCTCTCCCCGTAGAAGATCCTCATTCTCACCTTCATTCTCTTGAAGGCGTCTACAAACTCCCCCGCCCCGACCGGCGCGACTAGTAGTAGACCCGCGACAGGGTTTGACGTAGCGTACCTCAGGGCGATGTAACCGCCGAGGCTCGCCCCTACGACTAGGGGCGGGACTTCGCCGAAGAACGCCTTGTAGGCGCTCTTGGCAAACTCCACGTTCTCCACGGGGTTCCTGGTGTGTTTGATGCACTTCGAGACTCTACCGTACGGCATGTCGACTGCGAGGTAGGGGATCCTCCTCCCGTCGAGTTCGCCTAGGAGCCCTATGTCCCTCCAGACATCGCTAGTGAAGCTGTATCCGTGTAGGAGTAGGACTGGTATGCCTGGCCTCTGCTCGTATATCACCCTGCACCTGTTGTCCCCGTAGCCGTAGAGGTCCTCGCGCATTTGCCTCACATTTTCCATTTTTAGCTCAGTGGGGTAATATCCCTATCCGTTACATCAAGTTTAATAGTCTCCAGGGGGATTAGTTAGCCAGGGCTTTGCTAAAGGTCCGGGTGCTAGATCACCCGTACATACAGGTAGTCCTCACCACTCTAAGAGACAAGAACATCAGGCAGATAGAGTTCAGGAAGGCCATGGTAAGGCTCGGCAGGGCCATGGGCTTTGAGATAACGAGAGACCTAGATTTGGAGCGCGTGGAGGTCGAGACACCACTAGGCGTCAAGACGGGGGGTGTCAGGTTCAAGGACATGGACAAGGTGGTGATAATAACCGTTTTGAGAGCAGGCATGCCTATGACAGAGGGGCTGATAAAGATCTTCTACAACGCTAGGCAAGGCGTAGTCTCCGCCAGGAGGGTGGAGGAGAAGGGGATGCGCCCGGACAAAACCTTCGACGTCGAGATCACGTACGTGAGGCTGCCGAAAATAAGTAGTGAGGACACCGTCATTATAGTGGACCCTATGCTGGCTACGGGCTCGACGATCAGGGAGGTCCTCAAGATAGTGCTGTCCAAGAGCAGGCCCCGGAAGGTCTTCGTCGTGGGCGCCATAGCTACACCGCTCGCGATCGACAGGGTTAGAGAGGTGGTCGAGGAGTACAACCTGGACGCCACGATCTACACAGCAGCGGTCGACCCCACAGTCAACGAGAAGGGCTATATAGTCCCCGGCCTAGGTGATGCAGGAGACAGGGCGTTCGGAGAGTGAGACTAGCCGAGTCAGAGCGCTGGTGGAGACACGCTTGGTGGATAGGGCTCTCGTATTCGACTACGACGGGGTACTGGCGGAGATAGGGAAGGACATCCCACTGCCCTGGGTACAGGGCGTTCTCCGAGAGCTGAAGAGGAAGTACAGGCTGCTGATCGCCTCTACGAGGAGCACGAGCTTTCTGGTCGAGCAAGTCCCCTCTGCCGACGCGTACATCGGGGTTAACGGCCTCGAGGTCCTCGCGGGGGGCTACCTCGTGTACCCCTTAAGGGCTCTCGACGAGCGCAGGTCTAGAGACGTCGAGGAGCTGTACGAGAGGCTGAGGGAACCCTGCCTCCGGGTAGAGCTGAAGAAGAGCCTTCTAGGGAGGGCTCTCGGGCTGGGGGTCGGGTGGAGGAGGTGCCCCAGTAAGCCGGCGGACGTCGTCGCGGTCGAGGAGGAGTCTGAAAAGAGGGGGCTCTTCGTGTTCAAGTACCAGCGCCCGTTCATAGAGGTCTACGTAGCTGAGACGAGCAAGGCCGTAGGGTTGAGGGTTGCCAGGGCTCTTCTCGGAGTCTCAGAGGTCTACTTCTTCGGGGACAGCGAGAGCGACATAGAGGTGTTCGGCGAGGTCGAGCACCCTGTCTTCGTCAGAAACGAGTACAACCGCCACCTGAGCCCGCCAGGTGTCGTGGAGGTCTGGCAACAGGACCTGCCCGCGTTCTTGAAGAGGTTGCTCTAGCCCACCGTCACTTCCTCGACCACAGCAGAGTACTCTTTTACTGTTCTCCCCACCTCCGACTCTACGGTCTCCACCATCGTCCTGAGCTTGTCTCTCGACGGGGCCTCTATGTAGAACCTTATCTTAGGCTCTGTACCGCTACGCCTTACCAGCAACCAAGAGCCGTCGTCGTAGTCGTACCTGTACCCGTCTATGAGGGTCTCCCTCACGGGCTCCCCGAACTTGTTCCTGAGGTTCTCGGCCAGCCTGCGGTAGACGGCGTCCAGCTTCTCCTCGGGCTTCAACTTGTAGCTCCTCCTGTCCCACGGGTACTCCTTAATCCCCCTGTCCTTCAGCACCTCGGCGAACCTCTTGCCCTCCTCTACTACAACCCTGCTTATCAGCGCGGCCTGTAGCACGCCGTCGACCCACGGTCCCCACCTGGGGTAGATGAGCTTCCAGGGCTCTGCCGCTATCACTACGCTGGGGTCCTCCTTCACCCTCTCGTGAGTCTTGCCAAGCAGGTACCTCTCTACGCTGAGCCCGTGCCTCTCGGCGACCTCGTCCACCACCCGTCCAGTGTCCACGCTCACGACCACCCTCCCCTTCGAGCCTCCGCCCAGCTCGTCGATGAAGAAGGCTATGACCCTGTCCTGCTTTATGAAGCCCTCTACTGGGTCGAGTACCGCTAGCCTGTCGGCGTCCCCGTCGTGTGCGAGGACGGCCGCCGGCTTGACGCTGGAGTAGAGGCCTATGTAAGACTCGAGGACGTCTTTCCTCGGCTCAGGCGTCCTCACGGGGAAGAAGCCGTCCGGGTTGGCGTTGACCGTGAGTGGGGTGGCACCTATCATCCTCAGAAGAGTGGGCGTCACATGGCCGGCGGCCCCGTTTGCCAGGTCGACAACTAGTACGGGCCTCCAGGCTACCCTCCGCGGCCGCGTCAACTCGTACAAGTCCTCGACGTAGTCGTCCACGAGGCCCGGCTCCGTGTAGAACCTGCCCGCCTCGCTCCACCCCAGGGGTGTTACGGCCTTGTTGAAGACTGCCTCCTCGACCTCTTTTTCCAGCCCCCTGACGAACTCAAAGCCTTCCGGGTCGTAGAACTTGAGCCCGTTGTACTCCGGGGGGTTGTGGCTTGCGGTTACGCTGACGCCGACCCCCCTCCCCCTCTTAGCCGCGTAAGCCGCGACGGGCGTGGGTGCTAAGCCGACTAAGTAGACGTCCACCCCTCCAGCCATAAGGCCTGCAGCCGTGGCGAGTGTCAGGACCTGGCTTGTCGTCCTGGAGTCGTGGACGATAAACGCCTTGTCGGAAAGCCCCAGCCTCGAGACTGCTAGCCCTATCCTGTAGCACAGGACAGGGTCTATCTCGCCGGGGTACCGTAACCTAATGCCGGCAGTGCCGAAGAGCCTCAAACCAAACCCCGGTTTAAGCAATAGTATACCACGATATATACCTGTTTTTTGTATCACGTTCTGACAACCACCCCATATACGCGGCCAACCCCCCATACCCTTGATCACGGGAAGGGGGGAGGGGGTGAAACCTTTAAAAGCCCCCAGGGGGGAGTTATTTAGTGGGTGATTCAGGGATGAGTGTTTACGTAGAGAGTTTGAAAAAGAAGGTAGTTGGGAAGCACGTTTACGGCGAGCTCTACGGTTGCGACCCAGATTTGTTGAGCGACCCCGTGTATTTGAGAAAGGTCGTCGAGGAGTCGGCTAAGGTGGGCAACTTCACGATCCTAGACGTGAAGACGTGGAAGATCGACCCGGGTGTCACAGTCTTCGCGGTGGTACTCGAGAGCCACATATCGATACACACGTGGCCCGAGTACTCCTTCGCCACGGTGGACGTGTACACGTGTGGGGAGAAGACCGACCCCCTGGCAGCCTTTAAGTACATCGCGAAGGCCCTGAGAGCCGCGAGATACACGTTGCGGACGTCCTCGAGGGACTACGAGGAGGAGAATGAGTAGAGTCGTAGTGGTCGGCGGCGGCCCCGCCGGCCTCACGGTGGCGTCACTGATCAGGGACCGGGATGTACTGGTCTACGAGGAGCACCCCAGGTTCGGAGAGCCGCGTCACTGTACAAGCATCGTCGGCCTCTACACTGCGAGCTTCTTCGCCAAGCTCCTAACACCCAGGGTCGTTAAACGGGGCTACAAGAGGTTCCTGTTCCACACCAGGCTGGGGAGCTACCTGGTGGAGTTTAGTAGAGAGGTCGCCTTCTACCTCGAGAGACCGCTACTCGAGGAGAAGCTAGCCGATAAGGCGAGCAGGCTCGGCCACAGCCTCCAGACGGGCGTGAGGGCTAAGCCGCTAGACACGTACAGCGTGAGGGCGGGTGATGGCATTGTACGCTTCGACAGGCTCGTTGTAGCCGACGGCTCTACGAGCGAGTTCTTCAGGTTCTTCAACGGGAGGAGACGGGAGTACTTGTATGGCCTACAGGCACTCGTTGAACACGAGGGAGGCGAGGACGCAATACACGTAGAGTACGGTGTAGGCGGCGCGCTGTTCTCCTGGTTTGTGCCAATAGGCGACGGCCTCGGCTTAGCGGGGTACCTGACCGAGAAGCACGTCGGAGACCCCAGGTCTGCCGTCAAGAAGGTGCTCGGCGTTGCTGGGGTAAAGTACAGGAGGCTACTGGGCTTCTTCGGAGGGGTGGTGGTCAAGCCGGGGCAATTGTCTAGGCCTCACATACGTGGTAGGGTCTTCTTTATAGGGGACGCCCTCGGACTGGTGAAGCCGTTCACCTACGGGGGTCTTTACTACGTCGCCAGGCTGGCTAGGGTTCTCGTCGAGTCGCTTGAGAACCCGGCGACTTACGAGAGGGAGGTCAAGAGGCTAGCGCGTCTGAACTCGCTGGAGAGGGGGTTCTCGGGCATTGGAGTACCAGAGATAGCACCGCCTATATTAAAAGTCGTAAGCTCTAGCGGGTTGTTCAACCCCATCGACTACGACGAGCACTTCAGGCTAATCCTGAAGACCGCTGCGTCGCCCCTCCTCGTCTACCTTACCCTCTTTAAAAGCGTCGCATAACGCTTTAGAGAGCGTCATGCCGGCCTCTAACACCCTTTGCGAGACCTCCAGGGACACGTCCAGATTCTTGACCGAGACCCCTATGATGTAGACCCTCTTTACAGCACCCTCTCTCACCAGCATGTCAACGAGCATCCTGAGGGGGAGACTATGCGTGGTGGGGATGTAGTACTCGGAGACCTTGTCGAGGTCGACTAGGACTACGTCCCCCTCGCCCAGCTTGTCCGAGTAGACCGCGTCCACCACCACCAGGTTCTCGGGCCTGGCCGAGAAGATGTGTGAGAGGCAGTTCTCTAGGCCGTACTCGCAGACTACGCTGGGGACTCCACACTTGGAAAGCTCCTCGCACACGAGAAGCCCTATCCTGTCGTCTCCTCTCAGCGGGGACCCAACGCAGGCGACAAGGCTACTCCTTAAATCGACCTTGTCTAAAAAACTCGTTCTACTCCTCGCCGTTCACCTTGGGGCGTTACTTGCCTTCCTGAGCAGCTCCTCCCAGGCGGCGTCGACTAGCTCCTGCAGCTCCTTCACCAGGTGCTTGTTCTCGGGCTTCAGCAGGTGCCTGAACCTACCCTGCAGCTCGAGGTACTTCTCGATCGGCTGCTTCAGCTTGGGGTTCCTGGCGATGGCCAGGCTCCTATCGGTGAGCAAGTAGCCTGTCTCGGGCGTCCACTCCCACAGCGGGAAGTAGCAGGTGTCGACAGCCCTCCTCGTCACCTCTAGCGTCAGCGCTGTGTCGTGCCTCCAACCCCTGTCGCAGCTGCTCAGGGCGTGTATGAAAGCGGGGCCCTTCACTTCTATACCCTTCCTCACCTTCTTCATGAAGTCCATCCAGTGGGCCGGCGTCGCGGTCGCCACGTAGGGTATCCTGTGAGCCACCATTATCTCTGCTATGGGCTTCTTGTTCTCCATCTTACCCGGCAGCACGCTCCCCACGGGCGACGTCGTGGTCCAAGCGTACTTGGGCGTGCCGCCGCTCCTCTGTATCCCGGTGTTCATGTACGCCTCGTTGTCGTAGAGTATGTAGAGGAAGTCGTGGCCCCTCTCAGCCGCACCGCTGAGGGCCTGGAAGCCGATGTCGAAGGTGCCGCCGTCGCCCGCGAAGACGACGACGTCGACGTGCTCGTAGGGCAGTCTCCCGGTCTTCTTCATGGCCTCTACAGCGGCCACTATACCGGAGGCAGTCGCCGCGGCGTTCTCGAACGCGTTGTGGATCCACGGGACAGCCCAGCTGGTGTACGGGAAGATGGTGGTCGAGACCTCGAGGCAGCCCGTTGCCGTGACGACTATAGTGGGGCCTCTGAAGGCGAAGCTCGCGAGCTTGACTACTATTGGGGCAGCGCAGCCAGCGCACAGCCTGTGGCCCGGCAGTAGGGCCGGCCTCCTCGTCTCAGCTAGTTGCCTGAGGTTGAAGACCAGAGGCATCTCGACCTTTTGCCCGGGCTCGAACAGCCAGAGCTTGTACGCCGGCTCGCCCTTCTTGACGGGGAACTCGGGCAGGGTCTTCACGACCACGCCTACCACCTCACTCCCTCACGCCGAGGTACCTGAGCTTGGGCTCGAACACCCCCTTCTCGAGCTCCTTGAACAACCCTCTTATCATCCCCTCGACGAGGTCCGGGACGAGGTCTCTACCGCCCAGCCCGTAGACGTAGTTGACCAGCGCCGGCCTGCTCTTCAGGTCGTACAGGGCTGTATTGACCTCGAGGAATAGCGGGCCGTAGCTACCCGGGCTCACCCCCTTCTCCATTACCGCCACGACTTTAGCGTTCTTCAACACCTCAGCGACCTCCTTGAACGGGAAGGGCCTGAACATCCTGAGCTTCACCAGCCCCACCTTAAGGCCCTCCTTCCTCAGCCTCCTAACGACGCTCCTCACGGTCCCGACGCCGCTACCCATACCCACTAGGACCACGTCGGCGTCCTCCACCTCGAACGGGTCTAGTATGCCGTCGCCGTACCTCCTCCCAGTCAGCTTGAACCACTCCTCGTTGACCTCGCGCACGACCTCGGGGACGCTCTTCATCGCCTCCACCTGCTGGACCTTGTGCTCGAAGTAGTAGTCGTACAAGTCCAGGTTGCCGAAGCTCAGGGGCCTAGCTGGGTTGAGTGCGAGAGGTACCTCCTCGTCGAAGTAGTCGACCCTCACCTTGCTCACCTTCCTGTAGCCGCCGAGGAACTCGTGGACGACCTCGTCGGGGAGCATGTAGATGTTCTCGAGTGTGTGGCTGAGGAAGAAGCCGTCCAGGTTAACGGCCACGGGCAAGAGCACCCTCTCGTCCTCGGCTATCTTGAAGGCCTGGATGGTGGTGTCGTAGGCCTCCTGTACGTTCTCGGCGAATAGCTGTATCCAGCCCGAGTCCCTCATGAGGTACGCGTCGCTGTGGTCGTTGTGTATGTTGATCGGGGCCGAGAGGGCCCTGTTGACAACCGCCATGACTATGGGTAGCCTCAGGGCAGACGCGATGTACAGTATCTCCACCATGAGGGCGAGCCCCTGCGAGGAGGTCGCTGTGAAGGCCCTGGCGCCCGCGGCAGCAGCCCCGACGCAGGCGCTCATGGCGGAGTGCTCCGACTCCACTGGGACGAACTCGGTCTTCACCTCGCCGTCCGCCACGAACTCCGAGAACTTCTCGACTATGATCGTCTGTGGCGTTATGGGGTACGCGGCGACGACGTCGACCAGGCTCTGCTTGACGGCGTAGGCCACGGCCTCGTCGCCGTTCACGGTCATCATGACCTGCTTCTCCAAGGGTGCTTGGGGTTTAACCACGGCCTGGGTCACGGCTACCACCTAGAACTCGGGTACCATGCTTATGGCCTTAACCGGGCACTCGTTGGCGCAGATACCGCAGCCCTTACAGTAGTCGTAGTTCACAACCACGTTCTCACCGTCCCAGACTATCGCCATGTCGGGGCAGAACAACCAGCAGAGCATGCACTTCGTGCACTTGTTGTAGTCTATAACCGGTTTTAGGGCTCTCCAGTCCCCCGTCTTGTAGTCTGTCGACAGCCTGAAGGCTACGCCGGCTTTAGGGAGGCTTCTCCAACCGGCTTGTTGGGACATCTACTTCACCTTCACAGTCAAGTCATGCGACTTCCTTATTAAATCGATGTTCTTGTCCGCGACAGCCCCCTTGAACCTCTCCTTCACCGCCTTCTCCAGGCTGCCCCAGGAGACAATACTCCACGCCTTCATCAACCCGCCTATCATTGCCGTGTTGGTTATGTTGGCCTTCAGGATCTCGAGTGCGAGCCTCGTAGCGGGTGTGGTGTAGACCTTCACACCTTGTGGGAGGTCGCCGAGCCTCTTGAAGAGCGACTCCTTGCCCCCCTCGTAGTTCAGGATCAGGACGCCGTTCTCCTTGATACCCGCGTACACCTTGGGGGATATGAGGCTGTCGTCCAGGACGATCACGACATCCGGGTTGTAGACCATGCTGTGGATCTCGATCGGCTCGTCGCTTATCCTCGTAAAGGCCAGCATGGGGGCTCCAGACCTCTCGGGGCCGAAGGCTGGGAAGCTCTGGGCGTGCTTCCCGTCAAGGGCGGCCGCCATTGCTAGGATGTTGCTCGAGGTCCACGCTCCCTGTCCACCCCTCCCGTACCAAGTGATCTCTATGAGCATCTAGACACCGGGTTCAATCTATCACCTGAGTTGATTTAAATATCTATCTAGAACCAAGTTGGGAACGGGCTATACGCTGCCCCGCGCGAACGTATTTGTACGGGTGAGCAGATACACAAGTGTTAAACACGTCGTGTCCGTATCGTTAAAAGGAGCACCTGGTAGTATGAATTTAGTGGCTAAGGGTGTGCTGGCTATTGACGCAAACGCTAGCACTAGCTGTAGACGAGTACGCTGGTTCTAGGTTCGTCGTCAACGTGATCAGGGACAGGTGCAAGGAGTGCGAGTTTTGTATCGCCATCTGCCCCGTTAAAATACTGGTGAAGGGTCAGAATTCAAACCGTTTCGGCTACAGGCCCCCGGTGGTGACAGAGCCCGACAAGTGCATCGGCTGTAGGCTGTGCGAGTACGTCTGCCCCGAGTTCGCGATATACGTGACGAAGGGTGGCAGGAGTTGAGACGGGAGTTCTTGTCGGGTAACAGGGCTATCGCCGAGGCCGCGATACTGTCGGGGCTCAAGTTCTACGCCGGCTACCCGATAACGCCGGCTTCGGACCTCATGGAGTACCTGGCAGAGAAACTGCCGAGCTACGGCGGTATAGTGGTCCAGTTCGAGGACGAGATAGCCAGTATAAACGCCGCGATAGGCGCGTCGTGGGCGGGCGTCAAAGCCATGACCGCCACGAGCGGGCCCGGCTTCTCGCTGATGGCGGAGGGGGTAAGCCTCGCGGTCGCCACCGAGACCCCGGTCGTGGTAGTCGACATCATGAGGGCGGGGCCTAGCACCGGGATACCGACGAAGGCGACGCAGTCGGACGTGTACCAGGCCCGCTGGCTAGCGCACGGGGACTACACGATCCCGGTGTTCGCCCCCTGGAGCGTCCAGGACTGCTACGACATGACCATAAAGTCCTTCAACGTGGCGGAGAAGTTCAGGACGCCTGTAGTGCTCCTCTCGGACGCCAACATAGCCCACATGTGGGAGACGCTCTACGTCAGGGAGCCGGGTGAGGTGGAGATTATAGAGAGGAAGAAGCCCTCGGTGCCCCCAGAGGAGTACAGGCCCTACCAGCCCGGCTTGGACCTAGTACCGCCGATGGCCGTCTTCGGCGAGGGCTACAAGGTGATAGTCGAGTCACTTGTCCACGACGAGCTGGGGTACTACCGCCAGGACTCCGTGACTTACCGCGAGATGATCGCGAGGCTCAACGAGAAGATAAGGAGGGGTGTAGGCTACATCTACGAGCAGGAGGAGTACTGGGTCGAGGACTCGGACGCCGTCGTAGTAGCGTACGGGTCGACAGCGCGCATGGTGTACCCGGTAGTCAAGGCTCTGAGGCAGAAAGGGGCTAGGGTGGGCTTCTTGAGGCTGAAGACACTCTGGCCGCTGGACGAAGAGAGGCTGTGGAGGGCCCTCTCGAGGGCGGGCAAGGTCATCGTCGTCGAGAACAACACGGGGAGAGTCTACTTGGACGTCGCTAGGATCGCCGGTTCGGCGAGGACGTTTTTCTCCCCGGTTATAACGGTCGACCCCCCTAAGTTCAACGAGGTGATGGAGGCCGTCGCCAGATGGCTCTAGCCAAGCTGACCCTCCACCCCCTTGACAAGTACCTGAGGACCGACAGGCTCCCCCACATATGGTGCCCAGGTTGCGGGATAGGCATAGCGCTAGGCGCCATGCTGAGGGCCATTGACAGGAGGATAAACGAGGGGAAGCTCGACAGGAACAAGGTGGTCTTTGTTACCGGTATCGGCTGCTCCGCTAGAGTCTCCTTCTACGTCGACTTCGACTCCGCCCACACGCTCCACGGGCGAGCCATACCGTTCGCTACCGGCGTCAAGCTCGCAAACCCGAGCCTAGAAGTCATAGTCGTCGGTGGCGACGGGGACATAGCAGGTATAGGAGGCAACCACCTGTTGCACGCTGCCAAGAGGAACATGGACCTGTTCGTCGTGATGATAACCAACTTCGTGTACGCCATGACCGGCGGTCAACTGGCCCCAACCACGCCGTTGAAAGTCTACACGACGACCACCCCTCACGGGAACCCCGAGCCGCCTCTCAACGTAGTAAAGCTGGTCGCGAGCCTCAACGCGAACTACGTCGCGAGGGCCAGCATCACAACACCGCACTACATCGAGATGTTCACTTACAAGGCTCTGGGGATGAGGGGTTTCAGGTTCCTCGAGGTGATAAGCACGTGCCCCGAGGTCTACGGCAGGCACATCGGGTTGAGGAACCCGGTCACGATGTTCGAGGAGCTGAAGAAGAGGGTGAAGTACAAGCCCAACCCGGTGATAGACGAGTCCGACATAGACTGGGAGAAGGGGATCGTCATAGGGGAGTACGTCGTCAGGAACAACCCTTCGTACCTCGACCTTGTGAAGAGGGGTTGAGAGTTGAGGCACGAGATACTCATCGTCGGGAGAGGGGGCCAGGGCGTCCTACTACTGGGTAGGCTGATCGGCCTCGTCGCGTCTAAGTACATGAACTACTACACGTCCGGGACAGAGCACTACGCCTCCGAGACGAGGGGTGGTGAGAGCAGGGTCGACATGGTCATAGCCGACAGCCTCGAGGAGGCCTTCAACTTCGTCTCGGTCACAAACCCGCACATAATGATACTCCTCTACCCCTACAACCTCGACAGCTACCTCAAGCTAGCCCAGAGAGAGACGTTCGTCTTCCTCGACAAGACCTTCCACCAGGGGGAGGTCAGGACCGAGGCCAAGCTCTACGCCCACGAGTACACGAGGCTGGCAGAGAGGCTGCTAAACAACCCGAGAGTCGCGAACATGCTCCTCTTAGGCCACGTCGTCAAGGTAACGAACCTACTGCCCCTCGACTACGTGAAGATGGGTATAGCGGAGCTGCTGGACAAGAGGTATCACGAGGCGAACTTCAAAGCCCTTGAGGCCGGCTTCAACCTCCCGGCTTGATGGCTTATTTCATCATCGGGAACGGTATGACTTCCTTAATCGACGAGACACCTGCTAGGACCATGCTAACCCTGTCTAGCCCGACTCCAAGCCCCCCGGTGGGGGGCATCCCGTACTCCAGCGCCTCCACGAAGTCCCAGTCAAACGGGTGCGCCTCCTCGTCGCCCCTCTTCCTCCTCTCCTCCTCGGCCCTGAAGTACTCTGCCTGTAGAACCGGGTCGTTCAGCTCCGTGTAGGCGTTGGCGATCTCCATGCCTGCGATGAACAGCTCGAACCTCTCTGCTAAGTCAGGGTTGTACCTGTGGGGCTTCGCCAGCGGCGAGGACGACCTCGGGTAGTCGGTGATGAACACAGGCTGAACCAGGTACTTCCTGCCCACGAGCTTGTCGAACAGCTTCACTATAGCCCTCCCCCTGTCGTACCCGCCTGCCAGGCTTATCGCGTTCTTGGCCAACAGGTCTCTGATCTCGTCGTCGCCGAGCTTCTCGACGTCTACACCGGCGTACTCCTTGAAGGCCTCGTACATCGTCATCCTCTTGAACGGGCGCGACAGGTCTATCCTCTCCTTGACGTCTCCAACGGGCACCTCGACGACGTTCCTCCCCACGACCTTCTCGGCCAGGTGGCTTATAAGCTCCTCAGTCAAGTCCATCATGTCGTTGTAGTCCGCGTAGGCCTGGTAGGCCTCCAGCATCGTGAACTCGGGGTTGTGCTGGGCGTCGATGTCCTCGTTCCTGAAAACCTTACCGATCTCGAAGACTTTGTTGAACCCCCCGATAATGAACCTCTTCAAGTGTAGTTCGAGGCTGATCCTGAGGTACCACTCGGTGTTCAGAGCCCAGACGTGGGTCTTGAAAGGCCTGGCCTCTGCGCCGCCGTATATCGGCTGTAGGACAGGGGTCTCGACCTCGACGAAGCCCTTCCCCCACATAAACCTCCTCGTCTCCTCCAGGACCTTGAACTTAACTTCGAGCACTCTCCTAACGTCTGGTGTCAGCATCATGTCGAGGTACCTCTTCCTGTACCTGACCTCCGGGTCGAGCAGCCTGTGCCCGTACTTCACAGGCGGTGCGCGGAGGCTCTTCGCCAGCAGCTGAAGCCCCCTGACGTCTACAGTCAGCTCACCCCTCCTAGTCCTGTACAACACGCCCTTCACGTTCACGAAGTCTCCGAGGTCTACGTACTTGCCGAAGAACTCGAAGACGTCTCCGGCCTTGCTCTTGTCTATCGATGCCTGGATGCGTAGCCCGTCGTCAACTATGTCGAGGAACACGAGGCCACCGTGTCTCCGTACGGCTGCTACCCTGCCGGCCACAGCGACTTCGGCCCCCTCCACGGGGCTGTCTAGGACGCTCCTCAAGCTTGCCGGTTGGTAGAGGGGCTTGTGGGGGTACGGGTTGATGTTCTTCGAGATCAGCTCCTCTCTAACACGCTTCCTGTGCTCGACCTCGCCACTCAACTAAGCACACCCGTCTACCACGTGAATAGGCGGAACCGGCTTGATTGAAGTATTAAAATCCTCCACTTATTTAAATAGTATTGAGGGCCGGTAGCTCAGCTGGAAGAGCGCCGCCCTCGCACGGCGGAGGTCCCGGGTTCAAATCCCGGCCGGTCCACTTCTCGGGGGCTCACTTATAAATCGACGTAAGCATAATTCTAGCCTCAGGGCTGTGTTTTTTGGTCACGGAGCAGGAGATCTACAACCTCATAACGAGGCTCAACATAGACTACTCTAGGCTGGAGTTGCTGAAAGACCTGAGCGCCGAGGCCAGCCTCCTCCTCAGGAGCAAGCTGGTCAAGGTCGTCAAGCTGGGCTACGACGACGTCCTGAACATCACGTCTCTCAGCCCAGACAAGAACATACTAGTGACCGTGAGGCTCGAGGACTACAAGTTTACCGTGTACATCGAGAAGGGGGTCCTGGTCTCCTCCTCGATGGTCAGCCTCACACAGTCCTCGACGAGAGTAGCGGGTTTAAAACCTCTCGTGGTCTTAGCTATGTCAGCGAAAGACAGGCCTGTTACGGCTTACGTCTACGAGGTGCTACCCCTGGTGGAAGAGGAGAAGACTAGTCAAGTACCCGAGAAGCCGAGGGCCGAGGCCCAGAAAGCGGAGGCGCCCGCTGTGCAACAGCCCCTCCTGGCCGTGGAGGCCGAGAAGATAAAGTCGTTCAACGTAGAGCTGGAGAGGCTGGTCAACGACTACTCTAACTTCTACGGCTGTAGGGTAGTGTCTTTCGGCGTCTCTCTATCGAAGGGCGTGCTCTACGTGAGAGTGAGCGTTAAGAAGGCTGGGCTCATGAAGAAGTGCGAGCACTTGAAGTTGAAGGAGGCGATCGAGAGAGACCTCGAACTCCTGGCCTCGAAGTACGACGTCAATATGCCGGTCAAGATCCTTGTCTCCCTTGAGCAGTAGGCTTCCCCCCAGAAGATATCTCGATGGTCTTCTCGATCTCGACGGGGGCTTTCTCGGCGATTCTCGGGACCTCTACGTGTGCTTCTTCGAGCTCTCCGAGAGCCCTCTTGTAGACAGCCTCGGGGTCGTGGTAGTAGTCGAAAACAATCCCTGCAACGTCCCAAGCATCGGTTATCCCTCTAACCCTCATCCAGTTGAGGATGGTGGCCTTCCTCTCGATCTCCTCGAGTACGTCCTCGAAGTCGAGACCCCTCTTCTCTGCTATGTCCCTGAGGTGTATGCTCTTCGAGAGGTCTACTATGAAGCTGTCCGTCCGCGGGTCCCACTGCGCGATTTTGATGTACTTGTCGGCGTCCTCCACCTCCTGTAGTACTGTGACCCTCCTCCGCACAGAGACAACGCCTTTCTCGACCCTTGTGAGGACTCTCTGTATGTGTATGAACACGTTCATCAACTTCATGTAGGCCGGCGGTATGTTCATCGGAGGACTGGTGAGCCTCTTTATCGCGTAGTCGAGCGTCTCGGCGTGGATGGTTGACAGGCCGCCGTGCCCGGTCGCCATGCTCTGGAAGAGCACGAAGGCCTCCTCTCCCCTGACCTCGCCGACGATAATGTAGTCTGGCCTGTACCTCAGGCTGAGCTTGACCAAGTCGTAGAGCCTAACGCTAGTCCCGACGCTCTGGCCGACCACGAAGGTCTCTCTACTGGTTAGCTGCGTCCAGTTGACGTGTGGGAGGTTGAGCTCCGGTGTGTCCTCGATCGTGACGATCTTCTTCCCGGGCTTGATGAATAGCGAGATCGCGTTCAGCAGCGAGGTCTTGCCGGCACCCGTGCCGCCCGCTATCATCGCCGTCTTGCCGTACTCGATGAGCGTCCAGAGGTAGGCCCCTACCACCGAGTCTATTACTCTCCCCTCTATGAGCTCGACGGGGCTGAAAGGCCTCTCCCTGAACTTCCTTATAGTGAAGGTGGGGCCCTTGACGGACACCTCCCTCGCGAACGTAGCGGCGAGCCTGTGCTTCTCTGGTAGCATCGCGTCGACTATTGGGTAGGCCACGCTGATGTGCTTCCCGGACATGTGGGCGAGCTTCATGACGAACTCGTTCAGGTAGTCCTCGCTTTCGAAGATTATGTTCGTGGGGATGCTCTCGAACTTCTTGTGCCAGACGAAGACAGGGGTCTTGACACCGTTGCAGGATATGTCCTCGATGTTGGGGTCCCTCATCAGGGGGTCTATGGGACCGTAGCCTATCAGGTTCCTCTCCAGGTAGTACATCAGCTTGATCCTCCGGGAGCCCACAAGCCCCAGCCTCTCCTTGTACTTGTCGGCTATCCTCTGTATCTCCGAGTAGACGTACTCCCTTAGGTCTTTGACAGCACCGGGTTTCGCCGGGGGCCTCATCTCGTCCATTACGATGTCTGTGAGCTTCTCTAGGACCGCCCTGTCTTCCTCGGTCAGCCCGAACTCCTCTACATAGTACACAACGCCTTCTTTAGTCTCTGCGACCGTGACCTTGACGAAAGGCTTGTAAACGTAGTAGGAGTCTAGGACCTTAGAGCCCGGCTCCCTAATCAGGAGCCGGAGGGGCTCCTCGACCGGTGTTATGGCTTTGACGAGCTCTCCCAACTCGCTCTTCGGCTTCCTCACCCTCTGCAAGGGGAGTTTAATCGACAGTTTTGGCAAAAGCTCCCTCCCGACAATTATATTTCATGTTAGCAACAATATAAAGTTGGGGGTTGTGATATTTAACTGTGTGGGGGTCGCTTAATGGGTTTTCTCGACAAGGTGTACAAGCGGTTTGAGCCCCTAGGTCTGAAGATACTCGAGGTTTACCCGTCTATCAGCACCTCTATCAGGAGGTCAGACCTCCACATACACCCGCCCGTCTACGCTTCCCTGATTGCCTTCTCCCTGGCAATCTCCGCGGGGGTGGCCGTAGCTCTACTCACTTTAGCCGTCCTCTTGAGGCTCGTGGTCTTAGGAGTCGTAGCGATCGTCTTGCCCTCCCTCGTATTCCTACTCTTCGTGGCCTACCCGAGCCTGCGCGTCTCGAACAAGGCCTCGGCTATCGACACCGAGTTCCCCTACACTATGAGCTACTTGAGCGTCCTAGTCCAGAGCGGTATGAGCCCGTACGTGGCGTTCGAGAGAGTGGCGAGGAGCGGCAAGATAATGCCCCACAGCGCCGAGATAGGGCAGAGGTTCACGCTACTGGTAAGAGTCCTCGGCAAAGACCCCCTGACGGCCTTCAGCCTACTAGGCGAGAGGTCTCCCAGCCCTATTGTGAGAGACGTGCTGGCAGGCTACGTCACAACGGTGAGGGCCGGCGGCGACGTGATCGACTACTTGAACAAAAAGGCTAGAGCCCTATTCAACGACCTCCTCGTGAGGATCAAGATAACAGCCGACAGGCTGGGAGGCCTCCTCGAGTCTTACCTCGCAGTAGTCCTCTTGACGCTTCTTACAATGACGGTCATGTACTTCGTTACACAGAGTTTCGCCGGCGTCCTCCCGTTCGGTCTGACTGGTGGAGGTATGTTCATGCTCTTGTACATACTCCTCCCTCTCCTCTCCTTCGCCGTCATATACTTCGCCGACCTCCTCCAGTTCAAGGAGCCCTGGATGGACTGGAGACCCTACATAGTCGCGTTGGGCCTCACAATGCCCTTAGCAGCGCTGTTCCTGTTCTTCGGCTGGGTCCTCTACACGAGCATACCCCCTTACCACCCCCTGAAGTACAACCCCGTGCTCAGTGGAATGTACACCATGCTGGTCTGGCCGGCAGAGCTGTACCACTTGCCGGGCTACACCTACGGCAGCGTAGCGCTGGGAATGGCGCTGATCTACGCCACCATCCCAGCGGTCGCCTACTACGAGTACGTATCGAGAGAGTACAAGGTCATAAACGGCATCACGAGGTTCATAAGAGACCTGGTCGAGGTCAGGAAGACGGGCCTCTCCCCCGAGAGGAGCATTCTCGAGCTGAGTAGGAGGAACTACGGTGTGTTCACTAGCTACCTGAGGAAGATGGCTCTCGAGCTCGAGCTAGGTATACCGTTGGGTAGGATCATAGACGAGCTCCTCAGGAAGATAAGGGTGTGGAGGGCCAAGATCCTCCTGTACATGCTCACGGACAGCATCGAGGTAGGCGGCGGCACCATCGAGGTCCTCGAGTCTCTCGCCGGCTTTGCCGAGAGCGTCGAGGCAATGGACCTGGAGAAGAAGCGTAGCTTGAGGACGCTGATGATAGTACCTTACATGGGCGCCATACTCTCGTCCATGACCGTCATAATGATGGCGAGCTTCATGGGGCAGCTCCCGGTCAGCGTCGGCGCTTACCAGGCAGCCGCTAGCCAGGTACTGCCCAGTATAGTGCTGAACAGCTACATAATGGGCCTGGTCGCGGGCAAAGTGGCAAACGAGTCAACGGCCTCCGGCTTCAAGCACGCGCTGATCCTGACAATAGCTTCGGTCGCGTTCTTCGTCCTCACGCCGATGTTCGGGGGCGGGCTAGTGGGAATAACTGGTGGTTGAGCTGAGAGGGCTAAGCGAGGCAGTCTCGGCGGTCATACTCTTCGCTGTCACCCTGAGCATATCTATAGCCGGGTTCATGTACGTGATGTTCTACCTGGACAGGAACCAGGCCTCCGTGGAATTCGGCTACGTCAAGTCCGTGTTCAGGAACATAGCGGTCTCAGCCCTGGAACAACCGTTCAAGCTCGAGTACAGCTACCCGTTTAACTACGTCTCCATCGGGTTCGCCACGAGGCCCTTCAACCTCACACTCGTGGTCAACAACACGAGGGTCGTAGTGGGGAACATCACGGCTCTGACGGCCGTGGTCAGGAGGAACCTCGTACAGGGGTTCAACCTCGTATACGGGGTCAACTCGAGCCTCCTACCCTCGGGACACCCCGGTATGCTGGTCTACGAGTACTACCAGCAGGGGGCGAGCGTCCTCGTCTTAGACCCATCCGTGGTCACATACCAGGTAGTCTACGTGAACTCCACGCTGGGCGTTAAAGCCAGGGTTACCTTCATGGTATCGAACTTCACAGGGCTTAACAGACCGGACCGACCCCCCGAGGTCTACGGGCAGGGCCTGCTAGTGCTGAGACACGACCCGAGTAGGGACATCGACCTGCTATACACCAACGTAACGAGCTTGTCCATCTACATAAACGGTAAGCAAGTCCAGCTACCCCCCGACATCCAAACCGCGTTGTCCAGCTCGAGCTACGGGGTAGAGGTCGAGCTCCGGGTCGTTGAAATAGGTGTAATGGTGGGTTGACACGTGGGCGGGGAGGAGGGGGGTAAGCCCCTAAAACCTGGACAGGCCTCCAGTCTGCGTACCGAGACCCAGTGCCGGACCATGCGAGGAAAACTTAATTTAGACGTTTACACAAGTCTAAAAGTAATGGCCTGGTAAGGTGCGCTAGTTTGAATGGGGTCTCCGAGGTTTTTGCTACTGTTATCATGACGGGCGTCCTGCTCGCGCTGCTCTCCCTCGTTTTGGGCTACTCTTATTTAGCCGGCTTCAACAACGTCTACCGGGCAGAGTACCTCTACTACAGGCAGGTCCTCCTCAGTATGGCGACCAACATGTTCTACGTGCTGAACGGCGGCGACTACGTAGTGACCTACCCCAGGTCCACCATGGCCCTGGGCTACAGGCTGTCCGGCTACGTGGGGGTGTACGTGAACTCGAGCACAAGCCCCGCCCTCTTACTACCGTGCTACTCTGTAACAGCCGCCTCCTACTCTACTTACGCCCAGTCCTCGCGATACCTTTACGGAAACAGCTCCCTCGTAGTCGACGACCCCAGGCTTGTACCCAGCGTGAGGGAGTTCTACGAGAACGGCTCGGCCCGAATAGAGCTGGACACCTGCCGCCTCTACGCGAGCGTCCAGGCCACCTTCGATAGACTGGGCTCGTTCTACTACTTCAACTTAATGGTCGTAGTGCTCAACCCCGTGCTATCCCCGGGCAGGGGGTTCGCCGAGCTGTACGCTTCCAGCTCCTCGACCTACTGGTACTCGAACGTCTACAACCTCACAGTGGTGGTAAAGAGCCCGGCCCTCAGTAGCCCGGTCACCCTGGGGCCGAGGGACATATACAGGCAGTACACGGGAGGCCCGGTGACGGTCTCGCTCACGGTAGTCAACGTCACGGTGGTGATGGGCTAGTGCCCACACCCGTCTTCACGCACTTGATAGGCTTCGCGGCGATGATAGCCGTCTTCGTCGCGCTCTCACTGTACGCGTTCACCACAGTCGACGTCATGAACAGGAGGAACATGGAGAACGTGCTGAGCGCCGTCTCGTCTCTTCTCGCCGGCTCCCTCAGGAACCTCCTGGTATCGGGAGCCAACGGCAGCCTCCTGACGCTCAACCTCCCAGTAGAGGTCTACTACGGGGCCGGCTACAACGTCTACATCGGTAACGGCAGTGTCCTAGCACAGTACTTCCCCGCCATTAGGCAGAGAGCCGACTACGACCCGGCCGCTCTCTACGTAGTGGCCGCGGCGGCGGACAACAAGGTCTGGTCTGCCAGCCTGGTGCTGAAGCCCGCAGACCTCCAGGGGAGGCAAGTGATGGTCGCAACGGGGAGCTGGGTCTACAACGCGACGCGAGTGGGCTTCGACCCCAACACCGGCTACGCCGAGTCCGGGGTACCCTGGCTGTGCAGAGAGGCCCTCTACGTCAGAGAGAACTCCGGGTTAAACCTGACCAACTACCCTGTGAGAGTAGTGTTCAACCCGTCAAGTCTCAGCTGCACCTACGGGCTCCTCAACTTCACGCCGACCCCAAACGACTTGAGGTTCGCTGACAGCGACGGCGTTACGCCGCTCAGGTACTGGGTAGAGTACTGGAACTCCACAAGCGCCGTCGTGTGGGTTCAGGTACCCTACTTGGAAGCCAGGTCGAACAAGACGATATTCATGTACTGGGGCGCACCCCTCGCGACGTCGAGGAGCGACCCCGGGGTCTTCCCCATGTTCTACAACTTCAGCGCTGCGGACCAGCAGGCGGTACAAAGAGCGTGGGGCGTACTGCCGGTGAACGCCACTAGCTGGAGCATATCACAGTACAACCTCAGCGGCCTATTGGGCGTGGCGGTTAACGCGACCTTCCCCGGCAAGACGTCCCCGACGCTGCTCACGCTGTTCTACAAGACACCCTTAACCCTGTCGCCCAGCGGCCAAGGCTTGATAGTAGAGGGCTACGGCGCGCCCCTTACACTCAACGACCAGGACTGGAGGCTGGCCCTCTACAACATAACGGGTGGGCTGCGGTGGTTCGGGATACAGTTCATACCCCCGGTAATCGACCCCTTCGTAAACCTCTCGAACTACACGGTCATCTACGGGAACTGGAGCATAGTGTCTTTAGACTCGGAGACCCTCTTGAACGCCTACAACTACAGCAACATCAAGATCTCCGGCTCGAACTACTGGGCAGCCGCGATAGTGAGGTGGAACCCGCCGCCCAACGCCCCTAGAGGGCAGGACCCTAGAGGGCAGGAGGAGTACCAGATCCTGTTCAAGGTCTTGGTCAAGCCGGACGGCGTGCTGAGAGGCCTCGTAGTAGCCCAGGACACCAACCTTTCAAAGAGCTTATTCGTCGCGGTGAACAGCAGCGGCGATGATCTGGAGCTGTGGAGAGGAGACTTGGAAAAAGCGAATTCCTGGGATATGGTCGACTCCGCGAGCCCGCCGGGCTTCGACAGGCCCCACTGGGTGTTCATATACGTAGACATACTCGGCCCAGGGGAATCAAACCACCTGACGGTCAGAGTCTACGACGCCGAGACTGGGGACAGGCTCTTGTTCTACTCGAGGCAGGGCGAGTCAATACCCTCAGACCCCAACTACGTAGGAGCCGTGGCGTTCTCCCCCTACAGCGACTATACGCCAGAGAACTCCCTCTACGACGACCTCGTCTCGGCGAGGTATAATAGATTTCAGCAGACGGTCGACCTGACAGCCATAACCTTCGAAGGGCTGCCGGCCGGCTGGAGCGTGACCCTGTTCAGCGACGACCTAACTTACAGTGCGGTGGCGAACGAGAGCGGTGTAGCAGTGGTCGACGTCTCCCTGAACCCCGTATTGGGCGTCACGACACCAGTCTACATAACTGTCTACGACGACCAGGGCTACATCGTGACGACCTTCGTCTTGAACCAGACTATATCGGGCGGCACGGTGTTCAGGTTCCTTCCCCAGCTTACACAGCCTGCTCAGCAGTACGGGGCGGCAGTCCACGCCTCCGGCCAGCCGGCTCCGGCTCAGGGGCCCGCCACCCCCCAGTATACGGTCGTTTTCAAGAACTCGAGTCTCGACGCTTGGCTGAACACCAACGTCCCTGTTAGGGAGCGCTCCCTGGCTCTCGCCGGGGTCGCCTACTTCAACAGCACGGCGTACTACGTCGTGTACGGCACCACAGCCTACTACAGAAACTCGTCGTACAGCTACCTCTACCTGAACAGCATCTACTACGGCTACGCGGACACGGGCCTAGTAGTGATAGGGACGGCGAACGGGAACAGCGGCGGGTACGGCAAGTCGAAGACCGTGCAGACATTGGGCTTCTACTACTACGTGAGGGCGAGGCCCTTCGTCTACCCCGAGCCGTCAGTTTACTTCGGCCCGGTAGAGAGCGCCTCGCCACCGTCTGTGCCCGTCATTAGCTACTCTCTGAGGCCTGTGGTCGTGTTCGGCAGCAAGCTCCTCGTGGACGTGGCACTGGTGGTCACGCCTTCGGGCGACGAGGTGGTCGTTGTCATGGTCAAGGGGGCGAGGAGTAGTTGAAGGAGATAGTCGAGTACGTACTGGCGTTCATCATACTCCTCTCGGTGATACCTGTCTTCAACATGATGGTCAACGTCTACTACAAGCCCCTAGTCAAGGCCCCCCAGACCAACGTAGTGGACATCTACGCCTCGGCCGTGTCGCTCGCCCTGAGCAACGCCTTCTCCAGCGGCAACCTCACACCGGAGCTCCCGGAGCTCTACAACAGCATCGTGAACTACGTCAGGAGCGCCGTGGGCGAGACCATCTACAGCAGGTACGGCTTCAACGCCACTGTTTCATCCGGGATCACGGGCGTCACCGTGAGCGGGGGTAGCCTGGTCGTCAAGACCCTATACAACGGGACGCTCGCAGTACTATTGGTTTTTAAAGGCGGCGCTTGGAGCACGCTCTCCAAGGCGAGCCCCGACGCTTTCGACCCTAGCTCGGGGACCTACACCTACACCTTCACGCTCCAGAGCACCCCGCAGGCTGTTGTGGCGGTCCTCGAGTCGTCCTCTGCCAGGTTCGTCAACTACTGGTTCCAGGACCCGTCCGCGTCGGCCTACCTGTACTCTAGTTCAGGGAACGTGATGCTGGCGGTCTCTAACAGCGTCCTCTCGACAGTAAAGGCGTACAACCACCCGAACTTCTCCACCGTCTACAACACGACCCTGCTCTACTACGCTAACAACACGTTCAACGCCTACAGCTCGGCCTACTACGAGCCGCTCGTGTGGGTCGTCTTCTACCCGGGGAGGTACGACATCGTGACACTGAATAGGAGTAGCATAGGCTACTACTCGAGGCCGGCTGGAGCCTGGAACTCGACCTACAGCACCCTGAGGACCTTTGTGGGCGAGACCCACGTCACAGTCAACCTGACGTGCCGGTGGGTCTCCGGCAACTACTACTGCTCGAACCCGGTCTACGTGAGTAGCTGGGCTAGCACCAGGGACCTCGCCCTCCCCATATCCAACCTCGTCATGGTCGAACTCTACGACGGCTCCAACTCCATACCAGCACCCGTCTACAGGGGCGCGTTCAGCGTAGGCGAGAAGCCGCCGTCGAGCGGGTACTGGGAGACAACCTTCTACGTCAGGCTCGGCCTCTTCGACTACGTAGTAGACCTGAAGGTGTGGCAGCGGTGAGGGGGCAGGTCCAGATAATCGCCTCGGTCGCCGCGATAGGGCTCCTCGTAGCCGTGGTCTCCATCCTCTACTTGAACGTGATATCCGGCGTCTCCTCCTACAGGGTGATGGAGGTGGGGTCGAACGTCTACAGCGTCATGGGATCCAAGATGGCTTGGGGCGCTTGCGAGCTGGCGTACGCCCTGAAAAACTCTACAGGGGTCTCCTACGTGTTCGTGAACGTGACGGTGATCGACCTCAGTACAGGGAGGACTCTAGGCGTGGACTACTGCGAGCTGAGGTCGTCTCAGTCCTCAGGCTACTACAGGACCTACACGTACATGAGGGAGACGAGAGACGGGCTCGTATACTTCTACGTCGTGAGGGTGGCTCCGTGATGAAGGGGGAGATGCCCGTAGTCGTGGCCCTAGCCCTCGTCCTAAGCCTGATACTGGCCACCATATACTACTCGACCTCGACGTTAAACTACGTGTCCATCCCCTCGGGGTCGGAACAGGCGGCGTGGAGCGTGGTAGGGGACGAGATCGACTCGATCATACTGGCCACACTAGCGAGGCTCAGCGGTAACGCGAGCTCGCTGTTCGCCTCCACCTTCTGGGGTAACTACACAGAGTACTTCAGCTACCAGTCATCCCTAGTGCGCTTTAACAGCAGAGCCAGATATGAGTCGTACTACGACCCCGCCTCAGACAGGATTCTTAGGTGCCCAACTTCGATGAGGTGGGACGTCGTCTACAACTACGACGACTACGTGTGCTACGGCCTCTGCCAGTCCAACTACACTTCGCGAGGCTTCAACCAGTCCTTCACCAGGTTCTACAACGCCGTCAACCTCTCGGCCCAGTCCGTGTCGGCGCTCCTCGCCTCCAGCCTCTACACTACGGTTAGGAACTGGGCGGGGCTCATGAACAACCTCGGCTACACGGTGTACCCCTCGGGGATTATAGTGAACGCGTCCTACGCCGCGACTATAGCCAGCGACAGCACCACGGGCTCCTCCTACAGCAGGGTCGCGCTACGCGTCAACGTCACCGTCGACGTGTACAACCCCTATCTCGGGTACAAGAGGATCACGAGGTGGCTGGAGATAGGCTACACAGCTGTATTCCAGCAGGGTTACTGGAAGTACGACGGGCTCTACATACCCGTCTACGTCACGGCCTACGTGAACTTCAACGGCGCCCCCTCGAGCTACATCGTCAACCCGAACTCGACTAGGCTGACAGTGTACAGCGGGAGCCTGGCCCTCATGTACTTCGCGCAGACAAGCAGGGGTAACATAACGATGTCCCCTGTAGCAGCGTACTACTACGGGAACGGCACCACGTACCTCGTCTTCAGGATACCCATAAGCCCGAGCTACTACTGGCCCTGGCTCCAGGAGGTGGCTGTCTGGAGGTATCTCGTGCTGAGCTCGGCCTACTGCGACGACAGCTACCCGCCACCCTACAGCCTGTCTCTCCCCGACCCCCAAAAGCCCGCGCTGGACATGTTGAGGAGGAAGGTCACAGTGGCCTTCCTCTGGGCGGGGCTCCTGGGGGTCGAGATATACGGGTTCAACCTGCTGACAGGGCTGAAGCTGGTCTTCAAGTACTACGCCAACACCATCCCGCCCTCAGGTGACTGGGTCGACAGCGTACCCTTCGACCTGTTCGGCGACGAGAGAGCCAGCTTCCCGCCCGGCACGGTAGTCTAGCCCCGCATCGCGGCTCTTGCTCCTGGCAACGCTTTTTACGCTGGGCGCTAATCCCTCTACACGGGAGCTGTCTAGCCATGAGCTGGCTGGTGGGGCTCAGCGAGCCGGTCGCGCTTCTAGTAGGTGGCCTAGCCGTCTCCCTGGCCTTCGGCTCGGGCTGCCTACTGGGGGGCAGTCCAGCCTGCTTCGCGGTGGCGGCGGTGGCCTCCTTCCTGGCGGTGGTACCCCACGAGCTGGCTCACAGGAACGTGGCTAGGAGGATGGGGTGCTGGTCGAGGTACGTCCTCTCTCCTATAGGACTCCTCGTCACGCTGGCGACCTCCCTCCCGTTCGTCCCGGTGAAGTTCGTGATGCCCGGGTTCACGCTCGTGTCGCCCCCCACGTACGACAGAGAGGAGCTGAGGAGGATAGACGGCCTGGTCAGCCTGGCGGGCCCCCTCTACAACATTGTCGTCTCCATCGCCTCGGTCAGCGTACTCCAACTCGCGCCCGGGCTCGTGGGCCCCCTGCTAGCGAGCGCCCTCTACAACGTCGGCTACGTGAACGCCTGGGTCGCGCTCTTCAACCTGCTCCCAGTCCCCCCTCTAGACGGCTCGAAGGTCTTGAAGTGGAAGCCGGTAGTGTACCTCGTGGTAATCGCTGTCAGCGCCCTACTCTACTTCTTCTACTTCACCTGGTAGGAGAGGCGACTTACGCGGCTTACAGCCAGGGCCTACTCTTCAACACTCCTGCTCATGTTGTAGAAGAAGTACGCTAGGACGATGTACGCTAGGAGGCTTGTGAAAAGGACCGCGAACTCGACGATGTTGAAGGGCAGGTATAGCTGGCCTAGGCTGCTAAGCGCCGTAGTCGTGTTCAGGCTCCCGTTGAGGAGGCTCTCCCTAACAGACCTTATGCCCGCCTCTATCCAGGGCAGGTAGACTAGGGGGGCGAGTAAGAGGAGGCTGTAAGCGATCAGTAGCGCCGGCGCCACGAGAGGAGGCCTCCCGCTGTAGAGCTTGCGGAGGAGTATCAGCCCCGTAGACTCGAAGAGTAAGCCTATGGAGGGCACCACCACCGTCACCACCGTCAGCGGGCTCTCCAGCTGGTTTTCGAGGGCTACAAGCGCGTTGGCCATCTCGCTCGAAGTCATGTTCTCCGACAAGCCTGCAACCTGCTGTGGGGGTGTTAGCGCCAGAGCCACGTTTAGGACGATTACCGCGAGGACGCCTACGAGGGCGACTATGAGAGCCCTGCTCTTAAACCACTGGTACAGCCTGAACCACCCGTATGCTGAGACCACGAAGCCCGCGAGGGAGACGACTGGGAATACCCTTATCACGTAACCGTACATGAGGGCCCTTAAGCCCGTTTGAAGCCTGCTCATCTCAGGCTCCTTTAATGCTCTTAATGTAGTTCTCCAACTTTTCTATTATAAGCCTAGCCCTCTCCCTCTCCATGCTGTTGACGCACTGCTCCAGGAGGCTCAGCCTCTTCCTCTTGTACTCCTCCGGGCTCAGCCTCCCCTCTGCGAGCAGCTGCTGTATCTTGCTTAGGCAGTCCTTCTCGAAGTCCAGCGACCAGGGGGCCATGACGTAGATGTCCTCGTACCTCGGGTCAACCCGCCTTATGACCACGAGCCCCGTGAGCTCGCTCTTCGCCACCAGCTCCCTCACCTGCGCTAGCTCGCTAGCCTCGAATATGAAGGCCTCGTAGTGCTTGAAAGCCTTAAGGACCCTCTCGGCGAGCTCCAGTATACTAGGCACTCTCGTCACCCAGCCTGGTCTCCCTCACGGGGATCTTCAGCTGCTCCACGAACAGCCTCACGAGCCACGCGTAGACAGGGCTACCCACGCTCCTCCGTAGGCTTCCGTCGACGTACTTGGCCTTGTAGACTAGTTCGCCGCTGTGGTTGAACAGCAGAATGTACCCCTTCACCCTCTTCAGGTAGTTCCTGACCATCCACACGTAGATGACGAAGTCCCCTTTCTCGACCCTCAAGCTGACCCTTTTAGCCCTACCCCTGACGTACACGGGCTTGACCTCGGTGAATGACGCGACGTACTTGTCGCAGGGGAGTATCCTGGAGGCGGCTCTCGAGTACACGTAGACGTTGCTGTACAGCACGTGCTTCCCGCTCTTGCTCTTCGAGGACTCCACCTGGAACTCTCCCACCACGCTACTCACGGCCGCCACCCGCGATCTTCAGGACCCCCCCTTTGAACTCTACTACAGGCCTCTCGACGTCCACGACTATTGCCAGGGGCTCTTTAGCCAGCTGCCTGCTGAGGGAGACCTGCTTGGCCGTTATCACGACGTTCTTGACCTCCTTGAACTCCCAGCTCTCAGCGAGCCTCCCCTCGTCGCTGTAGTAGAAGGCCTTAACCGCGTACTCCTCGAACATAGGGTAGAGGTAGAGGACGACCTTTCCCACGGCCGCCACCTCAAGAGGTTATCTTCATGTGCTGGTAAGCCTCCAAGTCGACGGCCGACTCGGGGATCTCGCCGGCCAGCTCCTCGAGGTAGTCGTTGACCACAGCCGAGAACCTGGGCTCGTAGTCCATGCTGTACTTCTCCCTCCTAACGTAGCCTCTAACCAGCACCGTGAGCGGCAGGCCCTCCGCGACAAGGTCTAGCGGGTTGTCCAGCACTATCCTGTTCCCCGACACCTCGCAGGTCCCGAGAGCTATGAGCG
Source organism: Thermogladius sp. (assembly GCA_023256015.1). Classification (GTDB taxonomy): domain Archaea; phylum Thermoproteota; class Thermoprotei_A; order Sulfolobales; family Desulfurococcaceae; genus Thermogladius. Next base: position 2,730 of record JAGDWK010000050.1, on the reverse strand, counting down.
GCTCTCCCTTGAGCGAGTAGATCACGCTCCTAGGCAGCGGTGTAATGTCCACGACGTCCACCCAGATGTCCTCCCTCGCCAAGCCGACAGCCCCCGCGAGCTCCTCTTCGAGCTCTCGCCTCACTCTCTCCCTGATACTCTTATCGTAGGCCAGCCTCAGGACTTTAAGCGTGCTCCAACCCCTCTTGAAGGGCGTTACCACCACCTCCCTCCCCACCCGCTTCCACGAGGGCTTCCTCTCAACTAGAAGCGCTCTCGCAAGCTGGCCCAGCCTACTCCCCTCCCTCACCGACTCTCTAAGCATCAGGTCGTAGAGCCCCGCGTCCGTCAGGAGCAGGAAGTCCCTCACCTCCCCCCTGGCAACAGCGTTGACGGCGCTCCTCAACCCGAGCTCCTCGTCGAGCAGGACGAGTATGTCGTAGAGGATCCTGTCGAAGGCCCTAGCAACGCTGTGGTAGTACACGTGGTGGTACATGCTAGCCTTGGCGGTCATGTAGGCCTTGAACTCCCCGAGCCCGCTTCTCTCCAGCACCAGCTCCGAGACGTCCCTGGGGTTAGGGTAGGTGTTCTTGACCAGCTTCTCGTGGTTGATAGAGCCGTACTCGCCCGTGCCCGCGTAGTAGCTGTCCCGCCTCAGGAAGTCCAGAACGTCGGCGGGGTAGTAGCTGTCCTTGATCACCCTCCTCACAAGCCTTAGGACGGGTGCGCGCGGCTCCCCCGGGCCGAGCAGCTCCTCCACCATGCCCGCCAGGTCGCTGAACCCGCTCCTCTTACCCAGGTCGTCTACGAGGTCCTTCAAGGTGTGCCTGAACACCAGTAGCCCCACTCTCTCGTGGTTCGCGACCTCCGGGCTGATGCCCCCACGCCAGAGCACAGCCTCTTCGAAAGTGTGGCCGAACGGCCCGTGGCCGATGTCGTGGAGTAGGCCCGCTAACCTGCCCGCCTCCACGAGCTCGTCTACGCTGTACCCAGCGAGGGCCTCGGGGCCTACGAACCTCACAAGCTTCCTGAGGACGTCCTCGGCCATTACGCCCGCCAGGTGCATTACGCCTATGCTGTGCTGGAACCTCGTGTGGACAGCTCCAGGGTAGACGAGGTGGGCGGTCTGCAGCTGCAGTATGTACCTGAGCCTCTGCACGGGGAGGGTGCCCAAAACCCTCTCTTCGATCTCCTTGTTGTAGTAGACGTGCCCGTAAATAGGGTCGCTTATCTCCTTCCAGGAAAGGCCGCTGAGGCTCAACAAACCACCTTGTGGGAAAAATGGCGTTTGGGTGGCTAAAAACGTGATGGCGGTCGCGGTACGAGGGCTACTTCCTCTCCTTGTACACCCAGCCCTGCTCGGTCCTCACGGCAAGCCCCGCCTTCTTGAGGTCCTGTAGCCTGCCCCTCACAGTGTTGTAGTTCAGGTTTGTCAGCTTCTGTATCTCCTTCGGCGTCAAAGGCCTCTTCTCTCTCTTCAAAACCTCGAGGACTATCTCCTTGGCTGTCTTAGCCTCGGACACGCCACACACCCGATCTGATCCATGGGATCTAGGATCCTTTAAAACAGGTCGGGCTTCTAGAAAAGGGGTCTATACTGGGATGGTGTAGCCCTACCCGGGGATCGCCTCGTACATCATAGCCCTGAACTCGCAGTGGTTGTCTCCGCGCGCTATGCACTTCTCCTCGACGACCTCGACTCTCCTACCGAAGACCCCCTCGAGGAACCCCTCGATCAGCCCGCTAGTGAAGTGCCCTGCCGGTCCGATCAGCCCAGCCTCTTTGGCTGCCGCACACTCGAAGTTGTCCCTGACCTTGAACCTGACCTCCAGCCCTCGCAGGTCGTACTCCGCGTCCCCCAGCCCCAGCGCCTTGAACATGTCTACGAGGAAGTCGAGGGAGAGCTTCAACTGGGCTTCGGGGGACTGCGGGGCCGACATAAGCGAGTACACACCCTGGTACACGTACCTCCCCACGCCCTTCCCGGCGAACCTGAGCACGCCGCTGTGCTCGGCCCTGCCCACGCTCCTGGAGACCGTTCTAAGGGCCTCCGCTACCATCCCCGCCGAGAGGACCAGCCCCCTCTCGTTTAAGAACCTGAGCTCGCCCAGCTTCGGGAATAGGAATATGTCCATGCCGCTCGTCGCCTCCACCGCGAGGACGATTTCTCTCATCCCCTCGAGAACCCTCTTGAGCTCCCCCGCGCACCTCTCGTCGCAGTCCTCGAGTATGATCAGGAGGTGCCCCCTGTCCCCTGTCACGAGGTACGGGGTCGTCACCTTGACGATGTTGATTCTCCTCTTGGCGATCTCGTCCACGATCCTCGCTACTACACCGGGCTTGTTGACAAGCTCTAGGAGGAGAGCCGTGTAGTACTTGCCACCCGCGTATATCGCGGTGTCAACCTCGATACTGGGCCCTCTACGCCCCCGCGGAGGCCTACCGCCGAGTAGCCTCCTAAGCATAGCTGTCGACCCAAATAAAATCTCGTATGGGGCGGGATAAAAGTGTTGAGGTAAAGGGAACATTTATGGTGAAAAGAGACAGTTTAATACCCGAATATTACCCTAAGCAATCTCCGCAGGAATATTACTGTAACACTTATAAGTTAAGCCAGCCAATACTACTATAGCAGGGTGGAAAGCATGAGGGCGATAAGCCCGGTCATAGCCACCGTCATCATCGTCGCGGTGACAATAGCCGTCGCGATCGCTGTAGCCCTCTGGATGACGGGCCTGGTCGGCGGCTTCA
>JAGDWK010000002.1:9757-11786 GCA_023256015.1 Thermogladius sp. | reverse complement strand
CTCTCTGGTGCCACCTGCCCGTAGTTCACGCTTACGAATACGATGTGGCTACCTCTGATCAGTGCTTTACCGTAGCGCGCGATGGGCTTGCCGTCGGCTGATGTCTCCTCGCAGTCGCTCAACACCACATTCATTGTTGGATCCACCATCTCCAGGTTCCCTATGTACTCGTTGCCGTCCTTAACCCGGACGAGGACTATCTGGTTTATCGCGCTCCTCAACACCTTGAGCGGGGATGGGTTTCTAACGCCTCTTGGTTGGTTACTCAATCGACCACCTCGTTGACAAGGCCATCAAAGACATTATTCACTATTGCGACGTTTTAAACTATCTGTCGCCTGAGGCAACGTAGAAGTAGTCGACCCTGAAACCTATTTCGCGGAAAGCCCCATCCAAAGCCGGGGGCGGCTCCGAGCGAGACTTGTGGTGCCGGGTCACGACCACGACTTTCGCCACCCTTCTCAGCTCACTCAACGCCCTACTCCTGTCCTCCAAGTTGTCCCACACGGTGACCGAGTAGGCGACGTCAAAGTACTTGTCTAACGCGGGGGTGTTTTCTATGTAGGCCACGACAGGTATAAACCTCGGGTCGCTTGACCGGGAAGCCGCTATTCTGACCATGCCCTCGCTTGCGTCTAGGCATACATAGATTCCGAAGTCGTCTAGGCCCCTCTCCACCATGTAGCTGTACAGTAGGCCAGTCCCGCACCCCGCATCCAACACCCTCTTGAAGCCGCCAAGCAGCCTTTTCTCTTCGATGAACCCGTACTTCGAGTACTGCTCTTCTCTATATAGAGCGTCGTAAGATGGCGCGGTCAAATCGTACAGCTCAGCTACTGAGGTACTTGGAGAGTCCTCCAATCCTACCCCGCCTCTTGAGGTACTCTAAGACCTTCTTCGCGTCGATGTACCTCCACTCAAGCCCCAGCCTACTGAGCAACTCGATCGCTGCGGGGGTAAAGGACTGGGCCACGAGTATTCCGCGAGGCCTGCTGCCCTTCTCGTTCTCGAGGGAAACAACGTACTTGTACAGCTGGTAGACAGCGTCCTTGGTGGCCGTGCCGCGCTTGACCTCGACAACCACGTACCTGCCCTCTGCGTCTCTGGCCAATATGTCGACCACACCCATACTAGTCCTGACCTCCCTCGCCAACACCTCTATGCCCTCCCCGAGAATACCCGGGTTCTCGAAAAGGTAGTCCCTGACCTCCGCCTCGTCGAAGTACGTTGAGAACCCCCCTCTATCCGCCAGCCTACCTCTCACCAGCACGCTGACTTTAGTGAAAGCGACTTTCAAGACCTCTCTGGGCTTGTCCCTGACGGCGACCAGGGACAGCCTCCCATCCGGCTCGATCCAGGCCTCTACGAGGTCGGTTCTAGGCTGGTAATTGACCGGCTGGAAACCAGTGGGCCGGTGGACCATCAGCGAGCCGTCACTCTTGACTACGACCACTCTCTCCCCTGCGGAGAGCCTCGTGTAGCCCCTACCCTCGTACTCGACCTCGCACTCACCAATGAGGAGGAGCACCTCCTTAGACCTAATAGCGTCGATGACTTCTCTCAACGCGGACTCCAAGTCTGGCTCTTTAATCGCCTTTATCAATCCAGGCAACCAGAATAGACTATCGTGAGTGTGCTTATTTAAGTGGTCTAGATGAAGGTGCGGCTCATAGGCTTCGACAGTATGGGAACCAGGGGTATGGCAGCGTTTATCGACGTGAACGGCGTCACGATATTCGTTGACCCCGGCGCTAACCTGGCGCCTCGCAGATTTGGTCTACCGCCACACGAGGTCGAGCTGGAAGCCCTAGAGAGGGCTCTACACGAAATAAGAAGTCTAATGCTAGAAGCGGAGTACGTCGTCGTGAGCCATTACCACAGAGACCACTTCTTGTACAGGAAGGGCGAGGAGGACCTCTACACCGGCAAGGTCGTCCTAGCAAAAGACTTCACGAGGAATATCAACTTCAGCCAAAGAGCGAGGGCGTACGGTCTGTTCGTTACGAGAGGGGTTTCAAGCAAGGTCAGA
>JAGDWK010000002.1:7638-9657 GCA_023256015.1 Thermogladius sp. | reverse complement strand
AAGAGCGAGGGCGTACGGTCTGTTCGTTACGAGAGGGGTTTCAAGCAAGGTCAGAGGCCTCGAGATCGCTGACGGCCGGTCTTTCAGGATCGATCGAGACCTAACCATAGAGTTCTCGCCTCCACTTCCACACGGGTCGGAGAACACGAGACTAGGTTACTTGGTCTACACAGTTATAAGAGCGGGCGGGAAAGTCCTTGTACACGCGAGCGACGCGCAGGGCCCGATGTCCAACGCGGGTGTTGAGTTCCTTAAAAAGGCGAGGCCCGACGTTCTAATTATTAGCGGGCCCCCCACCTATTTGAGAGACCTGAAAACGCCCGAGCCCGAAATAGAGAAAGGCGTCCAGGGACTGCTCGAAGTGGCCTCCTCATTGCCGGAAGGGTCTGTGATCGTAGTCGACCACCACCTCCTCAGAGACCTTGACTACAGGAGGGTTTTTGAGACGGTAGAGAGAGCATTATCGTTGAGAGGCGTGCGCGTCAGGTTAACGACGGCTGCAGAGTATATGAACCAACCTGTAAACCTGCTTGAAGCGAGGAGGAGGGAGCTGTGGGGTCGCCGATAATAGTGATTGAACACCTCGAGGAAGCCCTGAGCCCGTGGCTGATCTTAGAGTACAGGCACGCCAGTGCTATCGCTGGAAGGGAGAACTTGGTCTTCACGAACGTGCCCCCAAACTACACAAGACTGCTCAGCAGGTATGGGAGGGTCGTCAACGAGAGCGTGGTGAGACTGGTAAAGAGCGGCGTCCTAAAAGCGAGCGAGGTGATCATACTGGACCCCAATGCGTCTCGAAGAATCGAATACGAGGATTTCCTACGCGCTCGGTACTTCGTAGTGGGTGGTATCCTCGGCGATCACCCGCCCCGGGGGAGGACTTATGCCAACATCACGTCGAAACTCCCCGAATGCGAGGCTAGAAACATTGGTGAGCAACAGTTCAGCATAGACGGCACTGTTTACTACATCATGTATTTGTTCAGGAACAGGGGGATTGCGGGGCTGGGTTTCGTCGACGGTGTCACCGTGGAGACCGACCACGGCTATGTGTACCTCCCATACCGCTACCCGCTAGTTGAAGGCAGGCCTCTCCTGGCGCCCGGGCTGGAGTACTACATTAGGTACAGACGTCTACCCCCCGAGATCGCGGAGGAGATATACGGTGAGGGGTCTAGAGAAAAGTAGCATGGATGTCATAGACGTGTATGTTGCGGCCAGGCTCTACAACGACAGGCTCAAGGACTGTTACCTCGACAACTTCTACAGGGTTCAGTTCTACTGGTTGGCGAAGGTCAGGTGCAGGGAGGGTGTGGTAAACATTAAGCTGGAGCCAGGCGTTAGGTTCCACCTGTCAAATATAGTGCCCTCTGAAAAGAAGGTAGACCCTCTCGCGATATTCGTGAGGAAGCACCTCGACAACGTTAAGGTCCTCGGTGTCAGACAGGTTGGTTGGGAGAGGGTACTAAGAGTAGAGCTCGCCAAGGGGTCTGAAAAGTACAGCATGTTTATTGAGCTTCTACCACGAGGCGTTGTCGTAATAGCGAACTCCGAGGAGAAGATCTTGTTCGCATCTAGACAAATGGAGCTCAGGGACAGAGTTGTAAAGCGAGGTGTAAAGTACCAGCCTCCTCCTGCGCGAGGGCTGCCTCCCTACTCCGAGAAGCTCGTGGAGGTCCTCCTAGAGCACGACACCCTAATCAAGGGGTTGACCCGTGGTTGGGGGCTACCAGGCTACGTCGCCGAAGAACTCGCTTTCAGGGCCGGGCTATTCGAGTTGAAAAGCGCGAAGCCCGCGGACATCGCGCGCAAGGACCTTGAGAACCTAGCCGGGTTGTACAACGGGGTAGTGAAAGAGGCCGAGAACGGCAAAGGCTTCCTGGTCTATGCCGCGTCCAATGAGCCTCTCCTGTTCACTTCGTTCAAGCCAAGCGTCCTCATTGAGGAGTACGAGCTGAGCGTCAAAGACGTAGACTTCAACACTGCTGTAGACACGTTCTTCGGACACTACGAGAGGAG
>JAGDWK010000002.1:5356-7538 GCA_023256015.1 Thermogladius sp. | reverse complement strand
CACTGCTGTAGACACGTTCTTCGGACACTACGAGAGGAGGGTTGCTAGAGAGACTGCGTTGAGGAGAGTAGGCGAGAAGGCGGCCGAACTAGAGAGGGCCATAGAAGAAATCCAGCAACGCGTCTCGGCTTTCCAAAAAGACTTAGATGAGTACAGGAGCGTCCTGAGCGCCATTTACGAAAACTACGCGCTAGTCGAGCAGGCACTCCTTTGCGCCCAAGAAGTCAGAAGGACTGTTGGCTGGGAGTCGGTACCGGAGAGGTGTAGCGGCGTTGAGTCCTACCAGGCCGACAAGGGGTTGGTCCTCGTAAAAGTCGGGGACTCAACCGTATGGCTTGACATAAGGCTAGACCTCAAAGGAAACGTCATCGAGATTAAAAAGAGGATCGGCGAGTTGGAGAGGAAGCTCGAGACAGCTATGAACAAAAAGCGTGAAATGGAGGAGCAGCTGAAACAAATAGGCGAGGCGTCGCTGGAGGAGCCCAGACTTGTGATAAGGCCTAGAGAGTGGTATGAGAGGTTTCACTGGACGATTACGAGCAACGGGTTCCTGGCTATAGGTGGGCGCGACGCCGACCAGAACGAGACGTTATACAGGAAGTACATGGAGGAGAGCGACATATTCCTCCACGCCGATGTACACGGGGCACCGGTGGTTGTAGTGAAGACCCGCGGCAGGGACGTGCCCGAGACTGATATACGCGAAGCAGCGTATCTGACCGCCTGCTACTCGAAAGCTTGGAGGGCTGGTCTAGCGTCCATAGAGGTGTATTGGGCGAGTGGAGTGCAGGTCTCTAAGTCGCCCCCGAGCGGGGAGTACCTGTCAAAAGGCTCATTCATGGTCTACGGTAAAAGAAACTACCTGAGCATACCCCTCGAGTTGGCGCTGGGGGTCGAGAAGGTTGAGAGTAGCGTCTACGGGGTCTACTACAGGCTGTTCACGGGCCCTGAGGACCTCGTCAAGCGCAGAACAGTCTCATACGTGGTTCTGAGGCCGTCCAACCAGCCTGTCGAGACTGTTGCGAAGGAAGTCTACGGTTTGATCGTGAAGGGGCTGGCCAGCGAGTTCATCTCGGTCAACGACATAGTTGAGCGTCTACCGGGCCCCTCCGTGGTAGTAAAAACAGTCAAGACTTGGGGTTAATTATAAAATCTTTGGTTCTATTAATTAAGGAAACAACCTGGGCTATTGGTGATTAAAGTGGCGAGAAACATAGTCGTTGAACCGATAAAATTTCAAAGCGTCAGGGACATGCGTGTAGAGCTAGTTGAAAGGAAGGGGTTGGGGCACCCCGACTATATAGCGGACTCGGCTAGCGAAGTTGCCTCGAGGGCTCTCTGCCAGTACTACTTAAAGGAGTTCGGGACGATCCTACACCACAACCTTGACAAAACACTGCTCGTGGGCGGTCAGGCCAACCCCCGTTTCGGCGGAGGCGAGGTCATCGAACCGATCTACATTATTGTGGCCGGTAGAGCCACTACGGAGGTTAGAACCGAGAGTGGCGTCGAGAAAGTGCCGTTTGGCAGTATCATCGTCAAGGCGGTTAGGGACTGGATCAGAGAGAACATGAGGTATCTAGACCCGGACTCACACGTAGTAGTAGACTACATGGTCAGGAAGGGGAGCGCCGACCTTGTCGCTGTGTTCGAGGCTGGTAAACGAAGTGTACCCCTGGCCAACGACACCAGTATCGGGGTCGGCTTCTACCCGCTTACACCACTAGAGCAGCTAGTCCGCGAGACCGAGAGGCTTCTCAACTCTCGCGATTACAAGAAAAAGCTCCCAGCCGTGGGTGAGGACATCAAGGTGATGGGTCTAAGGGTGGACAAGAAGGTGAGGCTGACCATAGCCGTCGCGTTCATCGACAGCCAGGTCAAGGACGTCGGCGAGTACTCGAACTACAAGCAACAGGTGGTCGAGGACGTCTTGAACCTCGCCTCGAAAGTCATGCCAGACTACAACGTGGAGGTACACGTCAACACAGCAGACATGCCCGAAAAAGGCGTAGTGTACCTAACCGTTACGGGGACTAGCGCCGAGCACGGGGACGACGGGGCGACAGGCCGGGGGAATAGGGCTAACGGGCTGATAACGCCTATGAGGCCGATCAGCTTGGAGGCCACGGCTGGCAAGAACCCGGTTAACCACGTCGGCAAGATATACAACGTGTTGGCGGAG
>JAGDWK010000002.1:3229-5256 GCA_023256015.1 Thermogladius sp. | reverse complement strand
TACGTGAAAGACGTCTACGTGGAGATCTTGAGCCAGATAGGTAAGCCCATAGACAGCCCCCAAGTAGTCAGCGTTAAGATGATCCCGCTAGACTTCTCCAAGACCGACTTGCCCTCTCACATAGTCAGCGAGATCGAGGGTGTTGTTAACAACGAGCTAGACAACATCAGGGACGTCACGAGGCTGATACTCGAGGGTAAAGTTACACTATATTGACCTGTCGAAGCGCTTGACACCGAGTTTTTTCATGCGATCGGCTTGATACTCCTCAATGAGTTTGAGCACGCGATTAAGCTCGTCCTCTCTCTCCTGTTTCTCGATGTCGCTCCAAAGCTTCTGGCCTTCGCTAATGACCCTCTTCTCGACTATAACCACGTCGTTAAACTCCACGACAGGATTGTACTCTATAATTGCTGCCGGCGTGTAGCTAATACCCTTCTTACGGGTCAAGACGACTATCTTGTTCGACTTCAAGTACTTGAGAGTCTCCTCATCCAACACCCCGACCTCGTCCACGAAGACGACGGGCTGTGGTGGAGTAACTTTTAGCGCGTCAGGGAGTTTTCTAAACCTTGGGACAACTAACAAGTTGCCCTCGGACACCTCCTTGAGGGCTTTAGACAACCTGTTCAGCGTCTCGGCCAGCTCGTTGATCTTCCTCTCCTTGTCCTCTACGCTCTTCCTCAGCTCGCCGATCTCGTTTGTCAGCATGTAAATCCTTCTCTCGCACTCCTCGTCCCACTTTTTACTCCTTAAGAGCTTTAATTCGAGCTCGAGGTCCCTTAGAGCCTCCTCTTTCTCAGCTAGCTTGTTCTCCAGGGACTTTACTAGGGCCTCCAGTTCTACGAGCCTCTGTTTCAACGCTAGAGTGTCGCTTGGCTCCTGTGCTCCTTGTCGCTCGATAAGGGCTACCGGCTTGGCGGGTGCCGAGGATTTCTTGAGCTCTACCTCGATGTACTTCTCTATCACTTCGTTTACAGGTCTTCCCTTCAGGATTTCCCTCAGTATGTAGGGCAGGCTGTTCTTAAATCTATAGTGTCTCGCGTACCTCCTCACCACCAATAGCTTTTCCGAGATCATGTTCAACGCCTTGTAAGCGGCCGCCACCGCGTCTTTGACGTGAGAGTCTTTTAGCTCTAGGTCCTTGTTCAGACTGACGGCTTTCTCGAGTAGCCTTTGCTTCTCGCTCGCCTCCAGGTCCCTGGGAGGCGATATAAGGACCGAGCCCGTCTGGGCCGCGATCTTCTCGACGAGGTCTGGTGGGCTGTTAACGTCGCTGGTGACCACAACGGGTATACCGTACTCAGATATGATGTTTACTATAGCGGACCTGTCTATACCCCTGTAGGACGAGGCGTGTAGGACCCTACCATCGAGGTCTATAATGGCCAAGCCCGTGGTCATGCCAGGGTCTATTCCAACGATTACGGGCCTGAACGGGGTTTCCTTGTCCTCTTCCCCGACGAAGATGTCCGCTAGGGGTTTTATTACCACTTTCACCCCCTTGCTCTTAATAGGTCTCACCAGCCCATACAACTCACCGCGCGGAGCGTAGACTATGAAGACGCTCCTCTCTAGACCCCCCTTACTCCTCCTGATATACAGGTCGTAGTCCAACCCTTTCTCGTCGAGCACCTTCTTTATGTCCTTTGTAACCGAGAGTATCCCGGCCCTAATACTCCTTAGATACCTGTTCAGGCTCATACCTCCGTGGCTTACACTTCTACCCCGTGTAACAACGATTTTCGTCTTCGTGACACGCCTCCCGATCTTGAGACCCACACCTCTACTAGCGGCATACGCTATTATGCGGGCTGAGGAAAGCGGGTCTGAAGTGTTCAGGCCGTCTAGGCCTAAACTCCTCTTGATCTCCTCGAGGCTCCTGAATCCTTCTACCCCTGCCGTGACCTGGACGATCTCCGTGGATTCCGGGAACATCTCGAAGAGCTTTAGCAGACTCTTTTTATCGGGGGCGAGCTCGTAGATGTTGTCGACGGCGACGATCGCCTTCCCGCACTCCCACGCAA
>JAGDWK010000002.1:0-3129 GCA_023256015.1 Thermogladius sp. | reverse complement strand
GCGAGCTCGTAGATGTTGTCGACGGCGACGATCGCCTTCCCGCACTCCCACGCAAGCCTAATTATTTTACCTAGAGTCGCGTCTCTCAGTTCCTGTTTGACCTCGTTGTTTCTCAGAACGACAACCGAGTACTTAGCCGCTTGAGTGGACGAGGGTGAGTGACCTGGCTGGATGTCCACGCCTATTACACATACGTCCTCCGAGCCCCTGTTAGTTGGACCCTCGAACTGGGACAAAATGCCAGCCCTTGGCGCACTGTCAGCCAACAAACATGCAAGTATTTCACGCCTTATTTAATAATTCCCGAAGTCTCGTGCCCCTCCCCCTCGAGGTTAGGTCGTGATATACCTAACGACTTCGTCCGGGTCCCCGCCGACACCGTACACTTTGCCGAAGAACCGGAGTATGTACTTGACATCCCTGCTGAGTAGAGGGAGGGCGTTGGGCTCCTCCTTGTACACGAATTGAGGCCAGTCGATGATGTAGGGCCTCTCTTCATTTTTTGACACGATTATGTTGTACTCGCTCAGATCCCCGTGGACGATGCCTACTTTCGAGTAGGCTATCCTCAGCGTCTCGAAGATCTGCTCCAAGACCTTCAATGGGTCTCTAAGTGCCGGCCTGCGGAACAGCTCGACTCCGTCGATGAACTCCATTACTGTCGCGTGCCTGTTGAAGCCATAGGGCCTAGGTACGTTCGCCTTGTTGCTATAGAGGTCGACCAGCGCCTTGAACTCTCTCTCGGCCGCGGCCTTGGACTGCTCAAACCACGTGGTTGTTGGCGACCGGGCCCAGCTCCTCAGAAGCTTCGTCCTCCTAAAGCTGGAACGGCCGATCCTCAAGAACTTTATAACCAGTACTTCTCCACTGGGTGACATGGCTTTGTACAAGTCGCTTTCCTTACCGACGCCCACCTTATCACCTATGGCGGATACAATGTTCTGGTCAACGAGACTCTTCAACGCTAGCATATCGAGGGCCAGGTACGTCAGCCTAAAAGACCTAGAGGGCCCCGTCAAAGCCGACTTTACTAGCTTGAGCTTGTGGAGCTTGTACAGCACAAGCGAGGCTTTCCCCTCGTATAACCTGGTCTCCCTGACGATGTCTTCTAGCGGGATAAGCTCCCGCCTCTTTGAGAGCCTCTCCATCGCCCTGAGAACCTTGAAGTCGTCCTCGTTCAACGATCTATAGATGAGGCCGAGACTAGGCATCAGGAGTAGTCCTCGCTACTTCGTCTAGGGCGTCCAGGAACCTGCCGATCAAATGCTCGTTGAAGTGGGGCATTACCACGACTCTCAACCCGCGGATGCTGGGCGCCTTGTAGACAAACAGGCCTCTCTCGGCCAGGTACCCGAGGAGAGCCAGGCTGTCCACCCTCCTATGCCTGAAGGCCACAATTGTGGTTTGAGGCTTGACAACCTCGAATCCGCGTAGTGAACTAATCCTTTCGTAGAGGTCTGCGGCCACTCTATACGCCCATAGCGCCCTCTCCCTTAGACGTTCTACTCCCACCGCTTTGACGACAGCCCAGATGCCTGCTAGGCTGCCTCCGGGTCTAGTCCCCAGTATGCCGCACGTCCTCCCCGAGAGCGTGTAGGAGTATTCGAAGCAGCTCTTATCCAGGTACTCGTCGCTAGAGAACAGTATGAGCCCGGCCGGTGGGGGGGCCGCCGCGAACTTGTGGAAGTCCACCGCGATGCTCGAGACACCCGGGTAGAAGTAGACGTTGTCTCTAAGAAGCCCCTTCTCGTACAGGAACGGTACGATCAATCCCCCGTAAGCCGCGTCGACGTGTAGGTAGACGCCGTGCTCTGAAGCTATTCTGGCGACCTCTCTCAGCGGGTCCACCAGACCTAGCTCCGTGGTGCCCGCCGTCACAACGATCGCGAAGGGTCTGTGAGCTCGAACGTAGTCCTCGAGTAGCCCTGGGTCGACTGGTTTGTTCCCTGTCGGGACTTTCACGAGTTTACAGCCTAATAGCCTGCAACCCTTCTCTACAGACAAGTGGACAGTGTCGGGGGCTAGAACAACGCTACTCCCCCTCCCGTGGACTTCCCTCGCGACAAAGAGCGCCACTATATTGGACTCGGTAGCGCCAGCCGTGACGTAGCCTTTGCCAGACCCATACAAAGCGGCTGTGAATTCGAGGACTTCCCTGTACATGTCTTTGAGAGGCGGGAAGAGCTCAACGTCCGCCAGGTTCGTGTGCGAAAAAACACTGAAGGCGTGAAGTGCTAAGGGGTCTGGCGTAGTGGTCATCGAGCCGAGTATCGATGACTCGTGTCTAGGGGTCTTGCTACTAAGGACGTGGAGATCCCTCAGTAGACCGGCTACTCTATTCTCTTTGAGGGTCGTCATTAACTCTCACTTTAAGAACTTGGACTCGAACTCTTTCAAGTACTTAACGCTGGCCGTCAAGTCTATGAATAGCTGTCTCGCCCTCCTCACCTCTTCGACCCCTACCTGCTCCTTACCGTTCTCGCCGGCTATTATGTAGGCGGGCTCCAGGAGCTGGACAGCGTACCTCAAGCTCGTCTCGGTAGCGAGCTTGACCAGCTCCTCTAGAGCTTCGTCGGTCAGCTTGATGTCCTCCTCCTCGGCTCTAATCTTGATTATCTCCCTCATTTCTTCAGGGGTGTAAGGTCTCGTTGGTATTATCAACAACCTGTCGAGGAGGTCTAGGGGGATGCCGTGCGGGGACTCGATGTCCGTACCCCTTATCTTGGCCATCCCTCTGTTGGTCGCTAGGATGATCAAGGGGGAGAACTCGCTCTCCATCGCCCTCGTCAAGAAGCTGAAAGCCTCGATATCGAGCATGTGGGCATCGTCTATGAACAAGACTCCGGGGACTATCTCGCCCTTATTGCTCTCGATCCACTTCCTAACCGTCTCGTCGACCTCTTTCCTAACCTCCGGCGGTATCTCCTTCTCGAAGGCGAAACCGAAGAAGCTTATCAACGCCCTCTGGGAGGCAACGATCGTGTCCAGCTCATGTAGCGTAAGGGTTCTGACTATCTCTTTCTCCTTCTTGACCGGGCCGCGAGGTATCTCGACAAGCCTCTTGGTCTCCACGTCGTACGTCTTCGCCTCGGCGAAGTCCTTCGCCTTGCCCTCCCTGAAGACCCTGCC
>JAGDWK010000028.1:10145-11887 GCA_023256015.1 Thermogladius sp. | reverse complement strand
TGATCTTCAGGGAGCTGGAGATCATCCGCGTCTACACAAAGTCTCCTCACGGAGGAGTCTCGAATAAGCCGCTCATCCTCAAGAGAGGGGCAACGGTGCTAGACGTCGCCAGGCGCGTCCACGAGGACTTTGTTAAGAACTTCCACTACGCCAGGATATGGGGTCCTTCGTCGAAGTACCCCGGCGAGAAGGTCGGACTCGACCACGTATTAATGGACAAGGACGTTGTCGAGATCCACCTGAAAGACTGACGCCGAATACGTTGCGCTGCCCTGGGTCATCGGCTCGTCTACCCCTGAGCCGATCACGAGCTCAAGAGGCATGACTCGCTTCATCGCCTCACCAATAATGTTCTGCAAGGGGGTTTATGAACTAAGCTCACGTAGCTCCGTGTTGCTCATACCATATCTTGTAGGCCTCGATCATCTTCGGCGATATGCTCGGCTTCCTTCTGTTTATCACCTGGACGAAGTCCTCCATAGTGAGCCTCCTCTCGACGCTGCCCGAGGTCTTCCCGTCTTGCCTCTCGTTCAACTCCTCCGCGATGTTGTTCTGCACCTCTTTCACGATAGAGGCGATATCGGCGGAGCTGTATCCCTCGGTCATTTCGGCCAGCTTGTCTAGGTCCAGCTCGTCGGCTTTGTAGACGTTAGAGAGCTTGTCGATGTAGTACTTGAAGAGCGCCTTCCTGACTTCCCTGTCCGGCGGTGGGACGTACACCCTCTTCTCGAACCTCCTGATGAAGCCTATGTCGAGTTTCCACGGCTTGTTGGTGGCGCCGATTACAAACAGTGGTAGCTTACTGTTTTCTTTCTCCTTCAAACCGTCCATCTCCATCAAGAACTGGTTCCGCATCCTCTTCTCGCCGCCGACCTCGTCGCTGTACTCTTGGAACAGGCCGTCTACTTCGTCGATGAAAATGATGACCGGGGTACCGCTAGAGGCGATCTCCCTGGCCTTGTTGAACACTTTGGCTACGTTCTTCTCCGACTCTCCAAGCCACTTGCTCATAATCGTCGCGGGGCTCACGTTTATGAGCGCAGCGTTTATCTCGTTGGCTAGCGCGATAGATATCTCCGTCTTCCCGCATCCAGGTGGACCAAATAGGAGTATGCCTTTGGGCCACCCAAGCGGGTATAGGTGTGGCGTCTTTACAGGGTAGATGACAGCCCTCTTCAGGGCCTTCTTCACGTCTTCCAGGTCGACTAGGTCGTCGAACTTCTTCTTGTTACTCCTCTTGTCCGGCATCAAGACCTCTACGTCGTCTTTAGAGGCGTCTCCAGGCGAGCCCCCAGCAACGCTGGCCTTTTCCATGTGTTTCTCCAGTATTTCGATTCTCAGCTTGTACTTGGCGATCAAGTCCTTGTAGAAGTCTGCGAGCGAGTTGTCCGGGTAGAGCGATAAGTACTTGGAGAAGAGCTCGATAGCGGCCTTGTAGTACTTTATAGCCTTCTCGTACTCCCCTTTCTTGTCTAACTCGACCGCGAGCCTAGCGTACTCGGTTCCTTTCTCGACTAAGTAGTGCATGGCCATCGGGTACACCCCGAGGAAAAAGGGGGTCAGTTCAATACCGCTTAACCTTAATTACTCCTTTCTCCTCCAGGTATCTCAGCGCTTCGAAGACCTTTTCCTTGCTCACCCTAAACTTGGACGTAAAGGAGGGTAAGTCCAAGATTCCGCCGCTACTCCTCAGCTCGTCGAGCACCCACTGAGCAACGACGTTTATAGGGACGGGCGTCTCC
>JAGDWK010000028.1:6069-10045 GCA_023256015.1 Thermogladius sp. | reverse complement strand
CCTCAGCTCGTCGAGCACCCACTGAGCAACGACGTTTATAGGGACGGGCGTCTCCACGGCCACTTCTCTTTTTTCTACTCGACCCTGCCTACTTGAGAGAGGAGTCTCCGTAGGTGGGAGAGGCGGTAACTGTGCGGGGGCGGCCGTTTTCGCGTCCCCTTGCGCCTCCTGGACATGCTTCTTAGGTAGCGGTAAGGTTAGCGTAGATGACCCCAGGTTGGAGACCGCCATTATACTGGAGACCTTCCTCTCGACCTCGTTGAGCATAGTCGTGAGCTCGGGCGCTATCCTCTCTACTTCGGGCCTTAAGTCTTGTAGCTCCCTTATGACCTCTGGCAGCATCTTCATGGGCTCTTCGACTAGTGTCAGTGTCTCGAGCCTGTACCTCACCCTGACGAGGTCGTAGGTGACCTTCTCGAATATGGCCATTAGGCTAGAGATGTGCTTTATTTCCTCGTCGAAAATCGCTTGGAACTCCGTCTTCCCGTCCTGGGCGGCCATCTTAGACCTCTTCGCGTGCTCGTCTACGGCAGCTTTAAGGCTCCTCTTCGAGGACTCCAGGCTGTTGATCATCCTCTCTAGTATGACTATGGCGTCGTAAAGGTTCTTGGTGGTGGGGTCTTTGGGTTTCAAGGCCCATATTATCCTAGACAGCAAGCCTCCCCGGGCCACAGCACTAGACATGGACAAGCTTAACACCCTGCCGTTGAAGATATGGCTTTAGGAAGGCTTTTAAAAAACCGTCGGAGTCTTATCCCGTTAATACTAGCCGCCTTCGATCACGACAACCGGCATGGGCTGGCCAGAGGGTTGCTGCTGAGGTTGAGGAACGGGGGTCGTCTTAATGGATAGGTCTACGGGCTGGCTTTCTAACGCCTCTATCTTGTCTAAGTGTTGCTTGACGCTCTCCTTCTCCATCTCGCAACTCTCTAAGTGTCTCCTGATCTGCTCGCTCGCGGCTTTGTAGGCTTTTTCAGGTATCTCGCCCGAGAGGTAGCTCACCTTGATACTCGTCATAGCCTTCTCTAGCTCGAGTATCGTGTCCTCTAGCTCGTGTATCCTCTTTCTGAGCATTTCCTTTACGTTCTTAGCGTCTTCCTTCACCTTCATCAGGCTCTCGTCAAGGGACTTCTTGAAAGAGTCGTAGGCGTGTTTCGGTAAGTCCTTCCTAGCGTTGAGCTCCTCTAGCGCCGCTATCCTTTTCTTAAGCCTCAAAATCCTGTTCTCGAGCTGAACAGCCATGAACTCCCACTCGGGTACTAGGACTATGTTGCCGTTCTCGAACCTAAACCTCTCTATGTCTACCTGCTTGAACTCCACATCGCCGAGGCTCACCTCTAGCGACCTTACTTTACCGTCCGCGTCACTGTAGAAGCCGATTACGTAACCAAGCCTTCTACCGTAAGGGTCTACAACCGGCTTACCCAGGTACTCGTCGATCTGGTCTACTACTATCTCCATACTAACACCTCTCGACCGACCAGTTATCCCCATGAGATCCGTTATAAACGACCGGGCTGAGGGAGGCCTAGAGCAGTAATAGAACCCGAGACCGCTTCAGAAGCCTGGTGCCTGGCATCGCCGCTCGGCGTTCCACGCTTTTAACCGTCATCATCAAGATAGCGTAAGAGCCTCCCTCTTTTTAAATCTAACAGCCCGACTCTAGGGAGGGGAATGGCATGGGGCTAGGAGTGGCGTCCCAGGTATTCAGTGGTGTAGCTAACGCGCTATCAGGAGCCGGAGGAGTAGGGGCAGTACTGTTCTTCGTAGGGCTGGCAATAATACTGGTGATAGCACTGTCGCTGCTAGTAGTAGGACTCGTGAGGCTGATCAAGGCACTTCCAAACATGACCGTGAGTGGATTCCTCAAACTAATGGTGGTCACAGCCGCCGTCTTGATCGTCCTAGGGCTAATCCTACCATGATTTTTTACGGCTAGGGCTTCCTCGGAAACACGGTGAAGCCCGGGTATACCGGCTTTTCGACCTCTTCCTCTATCTCCAGCAACCTGTTGTACTTGGCCGTCCTTTCACTTCTGGCTGGCGCTCCTGTCTTTATAAGCCCGGCTCTTACGCCAACAGCTATATCTGAGATGGCCGTGTCCTCGGTCTCGCCGCTCCTGTGGCTTATTATAGTCCTGTAGCCCGCCGTCTTTGCCATGTCCACAACTGTGAATGTCTCGCTCAGGGTGCCCACCTGGTTTACTTTGACCAATATAGCGTTAGCGGCCCTTGTAGCAATACCCCTGCTGAGCCTCTCCGGGTTTGTCACGAACAGGTCGTCGCCGACGATGAGGATCTTAGAGCCAAACTCGGTCGTAAACCTAGCGAACGTCTCGAAATCCTCCTCGTGGAACGGGTCCTCGATGCTGACTATCGGGTAGTCGCTTACCAGCCCAGCATAGTACTCTAGTAGCTTATCGCTCGTGAGCTCGGCCCCCTCAACAACGTAAACGCCCTTGTCCTGCTTGAACAGCCTAGAGCTCGCCACGTCGAGAGCTAGGGCTATCTGGTCGCCCGGGCTATAGCCCGCCGCTTTTATGGCCTCCATTAAGAGGTCTAGCGCGTCTCTCGCCCTCTCTAGTGGCGGCGCGAAACCGCCCTCGTCTCCCACGTTAGTGGCCATCGGCCCGAACTTGTTCTTCAGTATGTTCTTAAGCTCGTGGTACACCTCGACGCTCGCTCTAAGAGCGTCGCTGAAGCTGGTAAACCCGGCGGGGACGATCATGAACTCCTGGAAGTCGAGCTTGTTACCGGCGTGAACCCCTCCGTTTATTATGTTGAGCATGGGAACCGGTAGCACGTTCGCCTGCTTACCACCTATGTACTGGTAGAGCGGTACCTCCATGGTATGCGCTGCCGCCTTCGCGACCGCTATACTGGTAGCAACTATAGCGTTACCGCCGATTCTCGCCTTGTTCTTCGTCCCGTCGATCTCGACCATCTTCATGTCGATCTCGTACTGTTTTCTAGAGTCCATCCCTATGATCACGGGGGCTATCATCCTGTTGACGTTCTCGACCGCTCTCTTAACGCCTTTACCGTGAAACTCCCTACCGCCGTCCCTTAGCTCGAGGGCCTCGTGTGTTCCGGTGGACGCACCGCTGGGCGCGTAGCCCACGCCTACGCCAAGGCCCTCTGTTACAACCTTCACCTGGACTGTTGGGTTCCCCCTGCTGTCGAGAACCCACCTACCCCTGACACGCTTTATTAGGAACGCCTCGTCATACTCTGAGTGGTAAACGAGGTACACTACACTCACCCCAGAGGAGTACGCTATGTCTCCAGCTATGGTCTTAGAAGTAATAACTTTAACTCTAGTAATGGTGGCCTACGTCCTGTTCACCATTTACTCCAACGAGAAGATAAAGAACAGGGCTATCTACGTGGCATACCCGTCTACTCTCCTGTACTTAGCACTCGTCGTGGTGTCGGCCAGGAGAGGGGAAGTTGCCTACCCTGTCCTAGTGGGCCTCGCCGTGGTCGTGGTCTACTGGTTGACAGATAAGCTGGCCCGAGGGTTGGCATCACTGTTATTAACTCCATTACTCCTATACTTAGCATTAATCCTAGCGTTGAGGGGGTGGCCGTGAGTAAGCAGTTGACGTGCCCTAGGTGCGGGAGCACCGACGTCGCGGTCGAGAAGACGTGGCAACTGGTATCGCCGCTACCGGACAGCGCTGGCAGGATAACGATAACCGTCATGGGCATGGTCAAGTGTAATAGGTGTGGACACAGGTGGAGGGCCACAGTCAGCAAGCTGAAGGTCGGTGGAAGCGGTGTTGAGATCGAGGGCGGTAAGAGGTTCGAGGAGAAAGAGGAGAGGAAACCCAAAGAGATAGTACTCGACGTAGACGAAATCCTCCGCGAGGAGGGGCCTTGAGGGGTCTAACCCGGGCTGTTCTTAAAGCCCTGATACTTGTATTAGTAGTCGCCGTCTTAACGCAAGTACTCCTTTACTTGATAAACAGCTCGCA
>JAGDWK010000028.1:3728-5969 GCA_023256015.1 Thermogladius sp. | reverse complement strand
GGTAGCCTTCCTTTAACCTCCTATACGCCTCGTAGTGATATCTGCACATATTGCCGGACAACGCCTGCCTACCGCATATCACGCACTTGCTGGCCGGGGCGATCAGACCGAGCCTTATTGCCAGCTCCTTCCCGACACCGCTTTTCCTCGGCTCGAATTTCTCGATCAGCGAAGACAACGTCTGCTTGGCTTTCTCGACCACTATGCTGCGAGAAGTCTTACCTACTCTTATTTCCTCAAGGGACTTCTCGAACTCCCTTGTCAGCTCCACCTTGGTTAGCTCGGGGAAGAACTCTCCTATGACTTCGATCACCCCGAGACCCAGGTCTGTTATCTCGACCCCCTTAGAGCTCATCTTTAAGTAACCCCTGTCAAATAGCGTCTCGATAATTCTAGCCCTTGTAGACTCGGTCCCTATCTCAACAGACTCCATCCACTTGAGGATGCTCATTTTAGTAGGCTTATTGGGGGGCTTACTCGACATTCTCTTCAAATCGACCTCGACGACCCTCACCAACTCCCCTTTCCTGAATGCGGGGATCCTCCTCTCCTCGGGTGTGTGGAAGTAGTAGTACGATAGCCACCCCTTCTTGACGAGGTACTGCCCCTCGCTGTAGAACGTCTCGCCCGGGACGCCTGCGGAGAAAACAACCCGCTGCCTCACAAGCTCGTAGGGGCGGCTGAAAACCGCCAGGAACCTCCTGACCACTAGGTCGTAAACTTTGAGCATATCTGGAGGGAGGTTGTGCGGGGGCTTGACACCTGTTGGGTATATCGCCGGGTGTGCCGGGTCGTCTTTGGGGCCCTCTCTCGGTTTCAGGCGACCGCCTGTCTCGGATAACAGTTGGGCTACGAGGCTCCTGTAAACGGGGTTCTCGGCTAGTTGGTCTAGTATCGTCCTGTAGTTCAGCGTAGGCGGGAGTTTCTGGCTGTTTGTACGAGGGTAGCTTATCAACGCCTCTAAGTACAGCCTCTCGGCGATCTCCTGTGTTTTGTACGGGCTGAAACCATATATTCTGTACGCCTCCTCCTGGAGGTCGCCCAAGTTAAACGGGAACGGAGGTAGCACCGAGACCTTTTCCTCTGTGTAGTCCTCGACTTGAACGTGTTTCTTTTCTTTTATTAGAGAGGCCACCCGGAGGGCTTCACGCTGGGTTTCGAATACTCCTTTCTCCCTCGAAGCACTGACTCTCGCACTGTTTTTCTCGACTACTATGCTAAGCGAGAAGATTGGGTACGGTATATGGTGGTTTCTCTCGGTCAATTGCTGGGCAACGTATGCTAGTGTTGGCGTCTGTACTCTCCCAGCACTAAGTATTACCCTTTTGCCAACAGCCCTCTCGACAGCCGACATCAGAGCCCTGCTTATGTTTACTCCCCACAACCAGTCGAGTTCGTGCCTCGCCAGCCCCGCCTCTATCATCTCGTAGTCCAGCCTGGTCAGTCTCTTAAACGACTCTCTCAGCTCTGCGGGCGTCAAAGACGAGAACTTCGCCCTGAGGGCCCTCTTGGGGTCTCCCAGGAACTTTATTATGAGGAAGCCTATGACCGAGCCCTCGATGTCGTAGTCGCAAGCATTGATGTAGTAGTCCCTGCCCCTGCAAGCCTCTACGAGCGCTAGGTAGAACTTCTTTATGTACAGAGACCTCCTGTCGACCTCGAACGAGGGTGCCCACTCGTATGAAAAAACGGGGTAGCCGGAGAGCTTCGTTGATAGGTTGAAGATGTGCCCCGCCGCGCTTGCGACCGTCACCTCGAGACCGTTGCCCTTGTACACGTATAGGGGGATCCCCTGTACCGCGATCTTACGGTAGCTAGGCAGGACAGCAGACGCGATCTTGCTGGCCGCTTTAGGCTTCTCGGCTATGATGACGACCCTGCCTCTCAGTTGCCACAGGTCTACGAACGACGTCACATAGTCCACCGTGCAGGTCTACGGGGGAGGCCTCTTGTTACATCAGTATCATGATTATATTATGGGAGAGGGGCTGTTAAAGCGAGCAAGACCAGGTACAGCGCCAGGTAGATCAAGTTGTGAGACTCGCTATACTGGTTAGCCGAGCCAGGGTGCTGGTACCTGCCGAAGAGGAGCTTGAATAGCAGGGCTATGATCCCTATCCACAGGTATACTCCGTAGAAGATGCCGAGCGACATCAACAAGGCAATGCTAGCCCAACCGGCGAGGTCGTACAGAGACGGCGACAAGTAGCTCCTGAGAACGTGTCCGCCGTCCAACTGCCC
>JAGDWK010000028.1:0-3628 GCA_023256015.1 Thermogladius sp. | reverse complement strand
CGTACAGAGACGGCGACAAGTAGCTCCTGAGAACGTGTCCGCCGTCCAACTGCCCTATCGGGATGAGGTTTAGGAACGTCACCAGGAAGACTATGTAGCTTATGAAGGCAAGCGGGTGGACGAGTATAGTGTAACCCTGGGGAACCATGAAGTACTCGAGTACCTGGAAGACCAGCGGGACCCCTGCGAGTGGGGAGGCTAAGCCTGCCTCGACCATTGACTGTGCTTGTTGAACGGTTAGGGGTTGCGATAAGAGGATTCCAATAGGTGCTATGACTAGCCCTGCCAAGAACCCGAAGAGGGGTCCTGAAATCCCTATTTGAGACAAGCTCTTCTTATCCGGCGGTATGGTCTTCATGCTTATGACAGCCCCGAAAGTGCCTATGAAGCCTAGCTGTATCGGGGGAGCCGGAATGAAGAACGGCCCCTCGATCAGCACGCCGCTCCTCCTGCTCGCTAGAATGTGGCCGAACTCGTGAACAGCCAGGGCGACTATGAATATGACGGTGTAGACGACACTCCAGGCGACAACGTCAGCCGTGACAGTGTAGAAGGACGCCGATAGGCCGAGACCTGTGGCGAAGACTGTGGCCATAGTGGCGAGCAAGAGAGGGATCTTCCACCTAGACCGCTTACTGCTGATCGGTATAATCCTGAAAACCGGCTTCTCGGACTTCAACTGTACTGCCATGTAGCCTTTCTTTACCAGCTCTCGATATACCCTGTTAAAGAGTTCTTCGCTCAATGGTTCTACGAGGATTACGTCTGCTACTTCGCCTATACCAGCCGAGTAGTACGTGCTATAGCCTTCTACTCTGACCCCAGCTGTCGAGAATAGATTCAAGATATCGCTTAATATCGTCTGTAATAAGCTTGTTGACTGGTACGAGCTCTGTGCTTCCATCAACGCCCCTCCTCTTAATAGACATTGGCAACAGTCCTCTTATTAACTCAGCTATGGCAATCGCGACAGGGTCTTTTATGGGGAAAGATGAAATGTCGAAAAGGGGAGGGGCGCCGTAGGCTAGCTGGAGCGCTCTAGCCCCTACAACGCGCGCCACTTCAAACCGCGTGAGCTTGCTGTAGTAGAGCTTCTCGGTCTCAGGCGTCGACATCTAGAAACACCGTATTTTCAATAAACACTCAGCATAGAGAACTGGGATTAGTTGTTTGGTTAAAAAATGTTTCCCTTAAAAGCTGGTCTTACCGAGCGATGTCTCTTCCTCTTCCTTCTTCTCCTTCTTCTCCTCTTTCTCCTTCTTCAGCGGGCTGGCGGCAATTATGTCGTCTATCTTCAGTATCGTGACTGCGGCCTCGGCAGCTGTCTTGATCATCGAGTTCTTCACAAGCAGCGGCTCAACGACGCTGATGGCGCTCATGTCCTCTCTCACAACACCATTTATGACGTCAATCCCAGCGTTGACTTTGCCCTCGCTGTGGTATTGCCTCAGTTTCATCAGGGTCTCCAGCGGGTCTAGGCCGGCGGTCTCTGCTAGTATCAAAGGTATCTCCTCAAGGGCGGAGGCAAACGCCTCTATAGCCAGTTGCTCCTTGCCTCCGATCTTTGCGGCGTAGTCTCTAAGCTTCAAAGCGACAGCTATCTCTGTGGCTCCACCGCCCGGGACTATCTTAGGCACCCTCAACACGTTCCTCAGGACGTTGAGGGCGTCCTTCAAGCTCCTCTCTATCTCGTCGAGCACCATGTCGCTGGCTCCTCTTACTAGTATTGTGACCGCCTTCGGGTTCTTGCAGCCCTCTACGAACACCATCTTGTCGTTGCCCACTCTCCTCTCCTCTACTAGCGCGGCGTAGCCTAGGTCTTCGGGCTTCAGGTCCCTCACGCTGCTGACGATCTTGCCACCGGTCGCTCTCTCGAGCTTCTCGAGGTCGCTCCTCTTAACCCTCCTCACGGCGAGTATACCCTTCTTGGCCAGGAAGTGCTGGGCTACCTCGTCAATACCCTTCTGGGTAATCACAACGTTAGCACCAGTAGAAGCGATCTTCTCCACCATGTCTCTCAGTATTCTGGCCTCCTCCTCGATGAAGGCGTTCATGAGCTCAGGGCTCGTGATGTTTATCTTGGCAGTGATCTCAGGCTTCTCCACTTCGAGAGCTGCGTCTAGAAGGGCTATCTTCGCGTTCTCCACCCTCCTCGGCATACCGGGGTGTACGACCTCCTTGTCGAGGACAATACCGTACACCAGCTGGGTGTCGAGGACGTTACCGCCCTTCTTCTTCTCTATCTTGACGTCGTCGACCCTGAAGTCGTACGTCCCATCCGGCTTCTTATCTGCGACGGTCAAAGCCGCGTCTATCGCCATGTTCGTCAACTTCTCGCTTACTAACGGTCCACCAATGTACTTGCTTGCTATAGTGGTGGAGACGACCTTCTTGAGCGTCTCTCTATCAGAGGGGTTGACCTTGAGGGCGATCTCGTCTAGTATTCTAAGGGCCTCCTTGAGGGCCTTTGTGTATCCCTCAATTATAATCGTGGGGTGGATGTTCTGGTCTAGCAACTCCTCGGCCTTCCTAAGGAGCGCGCCTGCCAGGACGACCGCCGACGTCGTCCCGTCACCAACCTCGGCGTCCTGCGCTTTCGCGACCTCTACCAAGAGCTTAGCCGCCGGGTGCTGAACCTCCATCTCCTTCACTATTGTAGCACCGTCGTTGGTGACGGTGACGTCGCCGAAGCTGTCGACGAGCATTTTGTCTAGTCCTCTCGGGCCTAGGCTAGTCTTCAGGACCTCGGCTAGAGCCCTGGCAGCCATGATGTTTGCTCTCAATGCCTCTCTTCCAACAGTCCTCTGCGAGCCCTCCTTCAGTATTAAGACTGGAATACCATACATTGCCATACTAGACTACCACCTGGGAACCAGTTCGCATAGAAGTGATGATATTACTTCTATATAAACCTTTCTCAGCGAGTTAATAAAGGTGGTGAAGTAGAGTAGAAACCAAGGGATTAGGCGTTGAGCGTCGAGCTGACAACCAGAGAGGAGCTTGAGCGGGCTCTATCCATTGAAGAGCCTGTGATTGTTGAGTACTACGACCCCGACGTAGAGGAGAGCAGGTTCTTCTCAGAGGTAATAAAGGAGTTGGGGAAGGTGGCCGACCCTAGGTTGCTATTCTGCCGTGTGAACGTCAAACAACACGAGGAGCTCGCCGATGGCATAGGAAGCGTGCCGGCAGTGAGAGTGTTTTACAAGAAGAGCGTCATCTTCGAACAAAAAGGGTGTTTCGGAGACCTCAGACTCGACTTGATGGTTTTGAGGCGCGGGATTAGAGCTGTGTTCGAGAAGGTCAACCTGCGTTTCAGGATCTAAGAGGTCTCCTATATAGGTTGACTTCTACCCTCGATCTCCTCCACGATCAGCGCGACCTCGTCCGACTTCAAGTATACCTGGAACATAACAGTTGGCTTGGGAGGCCTGTACAAGGGGTGGTAGACCCCGTCCTCCCCGAGTAGCACGTATCCACGCTCGACGGCTAACCTGAGCTCGCCTACGCTCGCCGTCTTAACAAAACTATTGAGTTTATCGCTAAAGTCGAGGGCGTCTCTAACGTACTTCTCTGTTACGACGGCTCCGCAGACAAGACATGAATAGTCCGGCATTACCGAGTTAAAACC
>JAGDWK010000074.1:9544-11993 GCA_023256015.1 Thermogladius sp. | reverse complement strand
GTCGGGAACGTGGCGATATACAGGGCCTTCATGAACATGTTCAAGGTCCCCGGTGAAGAACAGGACCACATACTCCACTTGATAGACAAGGAGATGGACGACCAGTTGGAGAAGGAGTTGCTCGATAGGTATGGCAGCACAGTGAGAGAGGTCGTGGTCAAGTTGATGAGGGGTACGCTCGACAGCGTCATGAGCCTCGTGGAGGAGTTCAAGCAGGAGCTGGGAGACGAGTACAACAAGGTGGTGAGGGAGGCGAGGAGGCTCGAAGACTTCTCCAAGACCCTGTCAGACCTAGGCTACAAGGTGGAGTTCAGCCCCAGGCTCGTGAGAGGGCTAGCATACTATACTGGTCTCATATGGGAGTACAAGGCGACGAGAGGCCTGGAGCAGAGCATAGGGGGAGGTGGTAGATACGACGGGCTCACGAGCGTTTACAGTAGTGTTTACGAGTATTCCACGGGCCTGGCACTAGGGCTGGATAGGATCGCGCTGATCTTGATGGACTCGAAGGACAGGCTCCTCGCCAAAAGAGGCCTGTCGGGTGTTATAGTGGTCTTGTCCGAGAACATACCTTTGAGTGTAGGGTACGGGTTGGTCAAGAGGCTTAGTAGCAAATTCGCCTCGCTCACCGTTCTGGCGACGAAGAACCTCGACAAGGCGCTCAGAGTGTCTAGTAGAACAGGGGTCGACCTAGCTCTGATTATTGGCGAGAGAGAGTTCAAGGATGGCAAAGTGACAGTTAGAGATCTAAACAAGAAGACGCAGGAAGAAGTGCCGTTGAAGTCCATCGAAGACTACATAGACACCTACGCTCCCAAGCCCGGTTCAACCTAGCTTTATTAGGTCCAAATTAGAATCCTATCAAGCAGGCCTCGTAACGGTGTTTCCTACATGACAAAAGTTTACGTGGAGAAGATAAGCAACTACGAGTGGAGGATACCGAGGTCTTACAAGCCCTGTATGAGAACAGACTCTATAGTATTCGCTGACGAGTTTCTGCTAGAGAAGATGAACGAGGACTTAACACTGGAGCAGGCGGCCAACGTAGCCTGCCTTCCTGGTATACAGGAGTACGCCTACGTCATGCCCGACGGCCACCAGGGCTACGGCTTCCCAATCGGTGGCGTGGCTGGCTTTGACCTAGACGAGGGCGTGATTAGCCCAGGTGGTATCGGGTACGACATCAACTGCGGTGTCAGAGTACTCAGGACAGACCTTGACGAGGAGGACGTGAGAGGTAGGCTCAAGGAGCTGGTGGACGCGCTATTTAGGAACGTACCGAGCGGTGTCGGCTCCACAGGCAAGATAAGGCTTAGCACTAGAGAGCTGGACGAAGTCCTGGACCGCGGGGTCGAGTGGGCCGTAGAGAAAGGATTCGGCTGGAAAGAGGACATGGAGTACATCGAGGAGCACGGCAGCTGGAGGGCAGCAGACTCGAGTAAAGTGAGCAATGTAGCAAAACAGAGAGGACACGAGCAGCTCGGCACTCTCGGAGCTGGCAACCACTTCCTAGAGATACAGGTGGTAGACCACATCTACAACCCCGACATAGCCAAGGTACTCGGCTTCGACCACGTCGGCCAAGTCGCCGTAATGATTCACACGGGTAGCAGGGGGCTTGGACACCAGGTGGCCAGCGACTACCTCATAATCATGGAGAGGGCCATGAGGCGGTACGGCATCTCTGTCCCCGACAGAGAGCTAGCAGCTGTGCCCTTCAAGAGTAACGAGGGGCAGGACTACTTCAAGGCGATGGCGGCCGCCGCGAACTTCGCCTGGACTAACAGGCAGTTGATAACCCACTGGACACGCGAGAGCTTCAAGGAGGTTTTCAAGAAAGACCCCGAAGAGCTCGGGCTACACATAGTCTACGACGTGGCACACAACATCGCGAAAATAGAGGAGCACGTGATAAACAACAAGAGGTACAAGGTGATCGTTCACAGGAAGGGGGCCACGAGGGCCTTCCCTCCAGGACACCCCGATATACCGGCCAAGTACAAGAACATCGGGCAACCAGTCCTTATACCGGGTAGCATGGGGACGGCGAGCTACATACTCGTTGGTGTGCCGGAGGGCTACAGGACGTGGTACAGCGCCCCTCACGGGGCTGGGAGGTGGCTGAGCAGGGGTGAGGCCATCAGGTCCTACAGCCCTGACCGAGTAATAAACGAGTTGGCGAAGAAGGGGATAGCCGTGAGAGCCGCTACTAAGCGCGTTGTCAGCGAGGAGGCGCCTGAGGCTTACAAGGACGTCGACCGCGTAGTCCTGGTGGCTCAGAAGGTAGGGATAGCTAGCCCTGTTGTCAGGCTGAGGCCTATCGGCGTAGTTAAGGGCTAGGCAGTAGCACGATCGCTAGGAGACTTCCAAATAGCAACAACCCGATTTTTCTGCTCCTGAACAAGCCTATACCCGATATGCTTACTGCCAGTGTAAAAGTGTTGAAGAA
>JAGDWK010000074.1:0-9444 GCA_023256015.1 Thermogladius sp. | reverse complement strand
GTCAAGCCCCTTCTCTCGAGCCGAGCTCTAGCGTCGGATATCAGCTCTACAAACCTGAGCACGTAAGACGAGATTTTCTCGTGTTTCGAGGTGTACTGCAGCGGTGCCAGTAACTGGTACAACGCCCTCCGCGCCAAGTCGGGTAGTGCCCCCAGTAGCTGAACGTAGTCGTACCCAAGCAGCAGTACTCTCTTGAGGAGCTTCAGGGGGTCGCTCCCGAACTCGACGTGGTGGAAGACTTGCTCGAGGGGTATTCCGTGCCTCGTCATTGAGAACGCCTCTTCTAGGAAGTCTACGACGTTCTTCTCGATCTCGACCGCTCTCCTAGCTAGTGGGGCGACCAGGACCAGCGCTAGGGCTAGCAACAACATGTGTAGCAGAGTCCACGTGCCCCCTAGCTCCGTGACGAGCGTAAGACCCATCAGAGTTATCGTGGCAATGTGCTCTACTCTCGAGAGTGTTAGAACGTTCTCCGAGACCTTCAGCACTATTGAGTACGAGGCCAGGGCAGCCAGTATGATAGCGGAAGTCAACATCCTCGGATTTACCCCTGCCATCGGCACTACTGATAGAGCTACCAAGCCGAAGACGGCTAGCATTAGACCCTCGTATACGCCCTCCATGAACCTGAGCATGCCCTCGAGCCTGGACTCGAGGTACGACGACACTCTCTCTAGGTACGACTCGACGAACCTCAACGTCTCGCCGCTCGTTGTAGCCACCTCGCTATAGCCCCTCAGGAAGTCCGCGACCATTGGAGAGCCTGCCAACTCCGCCAGTTTCCTCAGGGCACTGTAGTCCTCCATCATCGTCTTTTCGAGGACCTTGAACTTGTTCGCCAGCTCCTTTATGTAACCGCTGGCCTCGACTCTCCCCTCGGCGATCTCTACTAGTAGCCTGGGTAGTCTAAGACCGCTAGTCTCGAATGCGAGGAGGAGGGTCAAGAACTCCATGAACTCTAGCTCGGACACGTTAGACACGGTCGTGAAAAGAGGCCTGGGTCTCTTGATTCTCATAACGCTAGTTCCCGCCGAGCAGGCCCCTACTACGGTAAAACTCGTTGATCATCCGCGCGAGCTCGGCTTCTTCGAAGACGCCGTTCGACACGAGCCTCTCTAGAAAGAGGCTTCTCTCGGTCAGCTCTTTCACGAGGCCCCTTGTTCCCATCCTTTCCGCGAGTCTCAGAGACCTGGACGCCAGCTCCTCTACACCGAGGGGCTTAAACACCCCCCTCTCAAACCACGCGACGTCGACCACGTCGACTTTCTCGGTTATCTCGGATACTCTCGCGACCCTCCTCCCGTAGCTGGTCTGTTCGACTATGATTATCGACCATATGTTGCCGAGGAGGTTCTTCGGTATCGATATCGGGTACGCTGTGAGCCTCTTCAGGACGGAGTCTGGGCTGTCGCCGTGAATGGTGTTGAGGACTCCGTGCCCGAGCCTCGACGCCTGGACTAGGACCCTGGCCTCCACCCCTCTCACCTCACCTACCACGATGTAGTCAGGCCTCCTCCTCAAACTGGCCTTGAGCAAACCATACATGTCGATGTTCGTGCTAGGGTCTATCACCGACACTCTCTCTACGAGCGGGTCCCACTGCTCGCTCGACAGGAATAGCTCGGGCGTGTCCTCGATAGTAACGACTCTCCTGTTGTGTGGTATGAGGTTGAGCAAGCCCTGTAGTAGGGTGGTCTTACCCGCTCCCACCCCTCCGGCTACGATGACCCAGCCCTTCGACTCTATCACGAGCCACAGGTACGCCGCTATAAGGCTGTTGAGCACGCCCTGGTTGATGAGCTGCGTTAAGGTCCATGGCTTCTCGGGCCTCTTCCTGATGACGACACTACTACCCTTCCTAGAGATGTCCCCGCCGAAGATGACGCTGACCCTGTAGCCCTCCTTGGTCAGCCCCTCGGCGATGGGAGACGCTAAGCTCACATGCTTCTTGACCTTCCTGGACAGGCTTAACGCAACCTTGTCGACAAAGCTTTCTCTGACGAGCAGGTTAGTCTTAACCCAGCCGTAGTGGCTAATCGCCCTGTGAATTACCCAGACCCTCCTGTCGAGAGAGTTGAGAGCCACTTCTTCGACCAAGGGGTCGAGGAGTATAGGGTACAAGGGTCCGTAACCCGTTACTATTTTCGCGTAGTGGTAGTAGACTCTACTCACAGACTCCTTCGAGAGCCCCTTCAACCTACCGTTGACCTCTGTCGTCAAACACTCCACGTCTACGCATTCGACGCCCGTGGAGAGCACGTGGCCGAGCACTTCAACCTCAGTCTCGTCCAGAAGCGGCTCTTCCACGAGGTAGTAGAGGAAGCCGTCTCCCCCCTCCGCGATCCGGACCTTGACCACGCCGCCGACAGTGTACTCCTCGAAAACCCTCTTCACTTCAGCTTTGTCATATACAGTACTAGAGAGATAGTCTTGTACAAGCTTAGAAAAGAAGCTCTTCTGCTTAGAATTCGATTGAGAGAACAGACCAAACGCGAGGAGGTTTTTGATCATGCGAAAAAACACCTAACTAGTACACGGGTACCTTGACTAGATCTGTTGCCCCACTACTCCCGTTAGAAGTATAGTTCACGGATATGTAGACCTGGCTGGAAGCTACAACAGCGCTCGTGACAGTGCTGTTTAAACCGACGTTGATGGTGATCGTGCTTCCAGCCGGCACATGGTTCGATAGGGAGACCGAGTAGGTGCTGCCGCCCGTGTACACGGTAACGCCTGTTATGTTAGCGGGTATGTTGCCTAGGTTGCTGACCTGTATTGTCAGCATAGATGTCGAGTCTAGCACTACTATCTTTGCGGACACCACCTTCAAGCTAACGTATTGCTGAGGAAGTGACAGGTAGTTCATTACATAGTTGTACAATAGTAGCCCCCCAGCTACCGTTATCACTAGTAGTAGGGCCGCCGCTACGAGACCTTCTACGCCCTTCAAGCCTGTACACCCCAGTCGAAAGGAGTGGCTTTAAACAGGTTGTTAAGAATAGTTTTAAATAACTGGGTGGTCGCGGGGTTCAGCGAAACTAACCCCCTTAGTCCCCTAGTTTAAAGACGTCTATTGGTGGATTTACGGAAAGGAAGTAAGGTGGGGATGTTTTGTCGAGCGAGGCCGTTGAGAAGTACAAGGCGATCAGCCCAGCGGAGTTCTTCTACAAGTACAAGGAGATAGCCGGCTTTGCCAACCCTGCTAGAGCACTATACCAGACAGTCAGAGAGCTGGTCGAGAACGCTCTCGACGCCACCGACTCGCACGGGATACTGCCCGATATAAAGGTCGTGATCCAGAGGGCTGACCCTGTTCAGGAGTTCTACAGAGTAACCGTCGAGGACAACGGTATAGGTATACCGCCCGATATAGTGCCAAACGCCTTCGGCAGGGTGCTGTTCAGCTCGAAGTACGTCCTGAGACAAACAAGAGGCATGTACGGGCTGGGCGTTAAGATGGCCGTCCTATACGGGCAGATGACTACCGGCAGACCGATCGAGGTGATCACGAGCAAGAGGGAGTACAGGAGGATCTACTTCTTCAAGATAAGGATAGACATCAACAAGAACGAGCCCGTGGTACTGGAGAGAGGTAGCTGGAGGAAGCAGAGAGACTGGCACGGCACAATAGTTTCCCTAACGATCGAGGGGGACTGGGGTAAGGCCAAGGCCAGGATAAAGGAGTACATCAACAGGACTGCTACTGTTACACCTTACGCTAACATAGTCATGTACACACCCGACAACGAGGTAATCCTGTACAAGAGGGTCATAGAGACTATGCCTAGACCCCCAAAGGAGGTCAAGCCGCACCCCTACGGCGTGGACTTGGAAATGCTGAAAATGATCATAGAGTCCAGTAAGGAGCCGACGATACTCGAAGTGCTGGTCGAGAACTTTCAGAGCGTAGGCGAAGTAACCGCTAAAGACCTCTTGTCGAAGGCGGGTATAGACCCGTCCTCAAACCCGAGGGACTTGAAGGAAGACGACCTCCTCAGGCTGATCAACACGATGAAGTCGTACAACCAGTTCAAACCCCCGTCAAGCTCGGCTATATCACCCCTGGGTGTTGAGGTCATAAAGGCGGGGCTCACAAGGATGTTCGAGCCGGAGTTCGTGGACGCGGTGACAAGGAAGCCGTCGACCTACGAAGGGCACCCGTTCATAGTAGAGGCGGGGATAGCCTACGGCGGTAAAGTCCCGCTCAGCGAGGCCGACAAACCAATTCTACTGAGGTACGCGAACAAGATACCGCTACTGTACGACGAGGGCAGCGACGTGATAACTAGCGTTGTCAAGGAGGACATCGCGTGGGACAACTACATGGTGGCTTTCCCAGCCCAGCTAGTGCTACTGGTACACGTTTGTAGCACGAAAGTGCCGTTTAAGGGCGTTGGCAAAGAGAGCATAGCAGACGTACCCGAAGTCCGTAGGGAGATCAAGCTCGCCATCTCAGAGGTCGCCAGGAGGCTCAGAGGGTACTTAACGGCTAAACAGAAAGAGCTGGAGACGCAGAGGAAAGTAGTGCACTTAGCCAAGTATATACCGGAGATCGCAAGGTCTCTCGAGGTAATATTCTCCGGTGACGGGTTTGACAAGGACACCCTCGTTAAGAGACTCGTAGGGATTATATCGGCTAAAACAGGTATACCAGAGAACAAGATCAACGAGGTGATCAGGGGCGTCGAGATAGGTGCTTAGGAGGGGCATCCATGTCGAGTGTAGACGTTAGGGCGAGGATGAACGCCATAGGCGTACTGAAGGAGAAGTTCAAGATCATATTAGACCAGATACAGAGGGGCGAGAAGCCGACCCTAGTCATGCCCAAGAGGGTCCTGTCCAACACTATCTACGACGAGAAGAACAAAATGCTCCTTCTGGGCCCCGACGTCCTCAGGAGGTCGCTTATCGACGTAAACGAGGCCAGGAAGTTCATGCAAACCCTCTTAATGGCCTCCATAATATACGAGGCACTAGTGAACAACGAGTACCCCACTATACGTGACTTGTACTACAGGGGTAAGCACAGCATAGGGTACAGGGACGTGGACGGGAAGCTGGTGCACGAGAACACCTGGGACGAACAGAAGGAGTCCGACAGCGTCATACGAGACCTGGAGGTCTTCATGAACGTCCTGAGAGAGGAGATGCTCATCCTAAGCAAGGAGAAGGGGAAAGTGGTAGGGAACCTCGTGATCAAGAGCGGCGATGACACGATAGACTTGAGCAAGATGGGGCACGGGGCCTACTCGATCGAGCCCACCCCCGACCTGGTGGAGTTCAAAGACGTGGACGCGGAGTACGTGCTGGTAGTCGAGAAGGACGCCGTATTCCAGCAGCTCCACAGGTACGGGTTCTGGCGGAAGTACAGAGCCATACTAGTCACGAGCGCCGGGCAGCCCGACAGGGCCACGAGGAGGTTTGTTAGGAGACTCAACGAGGAGCTAAAATTACCTGTCTACGTGTTGACTGACAGCGACCCCTACGGTTTCTACATCTACAGCGTCTTCAAGATAGGTTCTATAACCCTCTCCTACGAGAGCGAGAGGCTCGCTACTCCTAGTGCTAGGTTTATAGGCGTCTCCATGACG
Source organism: Thermogladius sp. (assembly GCA_023256015.1). Lineage (GTDB taxonomy): Archaea > Thermoproteota > Thermoprotei_A > Sulfolobales > Desulfurococcaceae > Thermogladius. Next base: position 3,853 of record JAGDWK010000074.1, on the reverse strand, counting down.
GACGTCTTCGGTGACGAGGTCTTCCGCGAGGTTCTAGACGAAGTTAAGGAGGTAGGCGGGTTCACTAAAACCGCTCTCGGCAAGCTCAAGAAGAAGAAGCCCTACTTGTCGGAGAGCGAGAGGAGGAACTACGTTATAAAGGCGAAACAACGCGACATCGAGCGCGCGGTGGAGCTCGTGGGGTACGATGTCGCCGACAAGTGCGTAGAAAGCTCCGAGCTCAGGTCTAAGCTCAAAAAGAAGGAGGGTCTTACGGGCTACCCGTGGTTTAGAACTCCGAATTGGGTCAGAGAACTTTGTATATTCTTCAAGACCCTAAACAAGCTCGAGATAGAGGCGATGGCTAGCAAGGGTCTGAAATTCCTCGCGGATACGTACATACCGAGTAAGATAGAGGGCGGCGACTGGATAGACTAAAACACAGGTGTAGCTTCCCTCTAAGTTAAGGCTTCACCCACCCGGCGTCCCGTGCCACGGGCTGTCCTTCCACACCGCTTCCCACAACTCCTCCTCGCCGAACTTCTCCTTCACAGCCACCTTGTCGTGTATATCGAGTAGGAGTGTGTGGTGCCTCTTCTCGTCGTCGAGTATCGCCGCCAGTATCAACTTAGAGTAGGGCTCCTTACTCTCCTCTAGGAGCTTCTTAGTCTTCGCGATCATCTCCGCCTCGGCTTGTATATGCTTGGCGATGCCCTCCCTGATATACTCCAGCTCCTCTTCCGTTAAGAACGGTAGCCCACCCCTTGCTATCTCCGCTAGAGCCTGGTACATCAGCGAGTGCTTCAGGGAGTCTTGCGCGACGCTCTCTATCAAGGCCTTGAGTAGCGGGTGCCTGAACTTGCTCGTTATGGACTTGAGCTCCTCGGCGTACCTCTTCTCTACCTCGGAGTACTCCTGGAAAAGCCTCACGAGGTCCTCCAACAATACCACCACCATTAATATTGTGGACGCTAAGAAATAACGTTTAGCCTAGGACAGAATGAAAGTTTCGGTCAGCTCTACCCCTCTTTATTAGAGCTTAATATGGTGAGGTCATCGAAAGTGATTATAACAGGCTTAAAGCCTATAGACGACCTCTTGAACCCGGTCGGCAGGTACTGGAGTATAGAGTTCTACGGGGACTCCTATGTTCTAGATTACCTGTTTCACAGGTCTATAGCCATACAGAGTAGGCGGGGCCAGGTCTACGTAGTTGTCTCTCTAGAGTTCGGAGGTATCAGGACAGACCTCATAGAGGCGTTTTGTAGGGTCTTCGACTGTAGACTGACGGCTGTAAGTATTAGCAGGGCTTTCAAAACAAGGGATGTCGTACGCATACTAGAGAGCCTAATAGGTGTAAGAGACTCCACGGTCGTCCTTCTGTACCCCTACAACTTCCTAGGAGACGACCCCTCGACCTACTACGAGGCCACCGAGATATCGGGGCTTATAAACAGGGTATCGGCGGAGAACACCGTCCTCATCTTTAACACCACGACGAGGTTCGGGTCGAGGATGCCGGAGGGCGGTAGTATGCACCACCACGTAGTTGAGGTTATACTCAGAGTCAAGAGGCTGGGAAGGAGCGTGGTGGCAGAGCTCGTAAAACACCCCGCGAAGCCCACCGGCCTGAGGAGGCTCTTTAGAGTCGAGCTACTCAAGGAGAAGACGGCCCCCGTCGACACTGTTAGCTTACTGAACTGGGTGAGGGTGGGCTGATTGGGTAGGACAACCCCTTCTCTCAAGGAGCTCGTCGACAAGTACCTGGAGAGGTGGTCTAGCCTACTACCACTACTAGACCCCTGTACTAGGGCTGCTGTCAAGGAGGTCCTCGAGAGGGCTGATTATTCGGCCTCCCTATTGTCGTACAAGGGCGTCGTGGACCCCTTAGAGCCTCTTGTTTTCCATCTCCTACTCGTAATAGCGGAGTTAAAGGCGGAGTATGAAGGTAAACATTGTAAGTGAGTGTAACAGCGAAGAGAGAGGGCTATGGATCCTAGACGCAAGACCGTCGCCTAGTGGAGGTGTGGTCCTAGAGCTATTCGACGAAGGCTCCGGCCTGGTCAGGGAGCTGCCGGTCGACCTGCACTTCTACGGTTACATAGAGGCGCCCGACCCCTACGCTGTATCTAGAGAGCTTGTCTACGAGGGTATAGTAGAGAACGCGTGGGTCGAGGAGTGGTTTACACCACCCTACTACAGGGGTAGAGAGGAGATAGTGGTCTTCTCCGTCAAGAGCTTGCACGAGCTGAGAAGGATCACGAGTACCGCCGAGAAGAGGGGCTTGAGACCGGTCAACAAGTACCCTCACCCGCTGGTGGAGTCCCTGTACAAGGGGGGTGTTAGACCTCTAACCAGGGTCTGCAAGGCCGACAAGGGTTTGACCATAGCTTGGAGACCTAGCGAGAGAGACCCGGGTCTCAGGAGCATGGTCGTGGACGTCAGGAACGGGGCCTACATAGTCGGCGGTAAGACCCCCATTAAGTTCTATAGCGTGAGGGATCTAGCGGCCTACATAGCTGAGCACCGGCCACAACTAGCGTTCACCGAGCCCAGCGTTTATCTCAGGCTCGCGTCGATGTACCCGGAGGTGAAGGAGTACGTCGGGAAGTGGGTTCTAGGAGGCGCTTTCAGCCCCCACGAGTACTTCGAGTGGTCAAGGCTGTCTTTCACACCGCTAAGCCTCATGAACAACGTTACGATAGGTAGATTACTGACCACCATCGAGGTACTCGCGTCTAGAGACTTGAAGTACATCGTCAGGAAAGACCACTCTAGGCCCGAGCACTTTAGGCGGATAACAGACCTGATACTGCTCGACCGTGGAGGCGTGGTCTTTAAGCCTAGGCCGGGCCTTTACTGGGGGGTGTGCCAGGTCGATTTCAAGAGCCTCTACCCGTCTATCATCGCCAAACTGAACATCTCGGGCGAGACTGTGAACGACCCCGGTTGCGGTAGCAAAGTAAGCCTAGACTACGTCGCTAAAGAGGTGTGCGTAGACAGGAGAGGGGTCGTGCCCATGAGCCTGGAGATACTGCTAGAGCTGAAAGAGCTCTACGAGCAGCTCTACAAGGCTACAGGCGACGAACTGTACTATGAAAGGAGGAGCGCTGTTAAGTGGCTCCTCGTCGCTAGCTTCGGCTACCTAGGCTACAGGAACAGCTTGTTCGGCTCTATAATGGCGCACGAAGCTGTCACGGCTACGAGTAGAGAGATAATGAAGAGAGCCTCGGAGGAGGTCGCTAGGAGAGGCTACAAAGTAGTACACGCCATTGTAGACAGCCTGTTCATAGGTGGCGTAGCTGACGCGGAGTGCTGCGCGGAGCTGGCCGCGGCCATAGAGGGGGCTACGGGTTACAAGACTAAGGTGGAGGCCTACTACGTGTGGCTGTATCTCCCCAGGGAACTAAACGGTAGCAGGGGTGTAGCCAACAGGTACTACGGGCTACTCCACGAGGGGGGTTTGAAGATAAAGGGTGTACTAGCCGTCAGAAGAGACACCCCCGAGATCGTGAGACAGGCAGAGCTCGAAGCGTTGAGTAAGTTGGCCGAGGCGAGAGACCCTTTGAGCATGGCCGAGGCCCTCAGCACCGCCTACGACGTCGTGAAAGACTACGAGAGGAGACTGTTAGAGAACGTCGACGTTAGGCTCCTCCTCATGACCAGGTCTAGGCGCGCGAGAGGCTCCTACAAGAGGCCGCCCAGGTACGTCCTGGAGGGAGACGGCGCGTCGCACCAGTTAATCGCGCTGAAGAGCGGTCTCGCCGTCTACGATGAGAGGGTCAGCGCCGAGGACATAGACCTCGGGTACTACCTGAGGTTGCTCGAGAAGGTGAGGAAGGAGCTACCTACGCCGGAAGACGTCTTTAGCGCG
>JAGDWK010000064.1:9160-12001 GCA_023256015.1 Thermogladius sp. | reverse complement strand
TTCATCCATCGACTTATCGCGCGCTCCTACACACTTTTAATTTAAAATCCACGGGGTAGATATAAAGACACCCGAAACCGTTTAACCCTCGAAAGGTGACCCTAATTGGAATGGGCATGAGGATAGACCCGTGGGACTACAGGCTGATACAGGAATACGACAAGCTGATCACGGTGTTCGGTATACAGCCCATAGACAAAGTTGAGCACTACGAATTGCTGAACCACCACTTCTTCAAGAGGCGGATCGTGTTCGGGCACAGAGATCTAGACAAGTGGCTCGAGGCCTTGAGGAAGGGCGAGAGAGTGGCCGTCTTAACCGGTTTCATGCCCTCCGGCACCCCTCATCTCGGGACTGCCATGGTCTTCGAGGAGCTCAAGTTCTTCCAGTCTATCGGAGCGCATGTCAAAGTAGTCATAGCCGACGCCGAGGCGTACGCTGTGAGACGCGAAGACCGGGAGACGACGATAAGGTGGGGGCTAGAGTTCATAAAGCACGCGATAGCGTGGGGCGTAGACCCGGAGAAGGCGGAGTTCTACTTCCAGACAGCCATGAGGGACTCGTACTACAGGCTGATACAGATGTTCTCGAGGAAAGTTACCCTGGCTGAGATGGAGGCGATATACGGGGACCTGTCTCCAGCTAAGGTTGTGTCGGCTTTAACTCAGGTGGCAGACATCCTCCACCTGCAGTTGGACGAGTTCGGAGGGTACAGGTACGTACTGGTACCTGTCGGTGTCGACCAGGACCCCCACATTAGGCTAGCCCGCGATGTCGCGGACAGATTCGAAGGAGAACTCGGGTTAAAGAGGCCTTCTTCGACCTATCACAAGCTGCTTAGAGGGCTGGACGGGAACAAGATGAGTAAGAGCCGTCCCGAGTTCGCTATTTTCCTGGACGACGACGAGGACGTCGTCAAGAAGAAGATCGCCATGGCGCTGACCGGAGGTAGAGCTACAGCTGAGGAGCAGAGGAGGCTAGGGGGTGAGCCCTGGAAGTGCATGGTGTACGAGCTGTACACATACTTCCTTCTAAGCGACGACGAGCTAAGGGAGATCACAGAGAGCTGCGTTAAGGGGAGAATCTTGTGCGGCGAGTGCAAGAGGCTAGCCTACAGCAAGTTGATAGAGAGGCTGCGCGAGCACAAGAAGAGGTACAAGGAGGTCAGCGAGAAAGTCGACCTCGACAGAATTGTTAAGACCCCCTCCTTCTAGCTCTGCGCGTCTGCTCGCCGACTTTATTTCGGGAGTTTTTCGAGGAAGTCCAAGACGGTCTTGACGGGGTTGCTGGACCTAGTGATCGCGCCGCCGACGACTATAACGTCCGGCTCGGCCTCTAGGAGCCTGTCGACGTCCTCCAACTTTATACCGCCCGCTATGCAGTACCTGCCGCCCGTCTCCCGCTTAAACCTGTAGGCCTCCTTCACAAGCTCCACAGCCGTTAAACCGCGGGCTCTCTGCACGTCGACGCCTATGTGGAACAAGACGTAGTCGGGTCCCATGCTATAGACCTGGACCGCCCGCTCGTAGGGCCTCTGGACGCCTATTAGGTCCACGATCAACGTCTTCCCGTTTGTCTTTGCGAGCTCGACACCGGCCCTTATCGTAGAATCGTCAGCCAGGCCGAGCACGGTAGCAGCGTCCGCCCCGCTCTTGAATGCCTCCCCTATTTCTAGCTCGGCAGCGTCGATGGTCTTGGTGTCGGCCACGACGAACATGTTCGTGGCTTCCTTTATTAACCGCACGGGAATAAGACCCCAGCTCTTGATCAGAGGTGTCCCCACCTCAAACCACACCCTTCTGTCTCTGACCTCCCTGAAGATCGCCATAACGAGGTCTAGCGCCTTCGTCATGCTGGTGAAGTCTAGGGCTATCTGCAGGTACGTCAAGCGGTGCCACCGCCCTACATTTATTTTCGTCCAAAAATTAAAACAAGGGGGGTGTAGTCGTTGGCCTCCGACCCGGTTTCGATCGCTAAGAGTGTCGTAGAGCAGGAGTTGAGCCGGATCTTCGGAGAGGTTGAGGTTGCCGCGAAGCACACTTCCCCAAGGCTGTCCCAGCTGGCGTGGATAATAAGGGACTTCACGCTACGTGGTGGAAAGAGGTTTCGCGCCACGCTAGTACTCGCCGGCTTCTGGAGTAGGAGATGGGGGAGGGAGCTAGACGACGACGTAAGGAAGGTCATGGCGTCCGTCGAGCTCCTCCAGAGCTACCTCCTTGTCCACGACGACATAATGGACAGAGACGAGATCCGCAGAGGGGGGCCGACGGCGCACGCGTGGTTCAGGGACGTGTGTGTAAAGGAGGGTCTGCTAGCAGACTGTCCGCACTACGGTGTCTCGCAGGGGATAACCGCGGGCGACCTACTCGAGTCCCTAGCTGTACGGCTTCTATCCTCGACGAGCCCAGACGTGGCGCGACCTCTGATCAGCAGGTACACGGACGGTTTGATGAAGGTGGCCTTCGGGCAGTACTTAGACGTCCTCCTGGCGAGCCTCCCGCTGGAACAGGTTAGCGAGCAAGACGTCATAACTGTACACACGTTGAAAACAGCCTCGTACACAGTCGAGCTCCCGCTTCACTTGGGGGCTATAGTCTCGCGCGAGTCGAGCACCAAGCTACTAAACGAGTTGTCGAAGTACGCGATACCGGCCGGCGTGGCGTTCCAATTGAGAGACGACATAATAGGCTTGTTCGGTAAGACCGAGGTAACGGGGAAGCCGGTTGGTAGTGACGTGGTCCAAAAGAAGAAGACGCTCCTCGTCGTGAAGGCCTACGAGTTTGCCGGCGAAAGCGAGAGGACGAGGCTCAGGGAGATCTACTCGACTGGGAAACAGCCGTC
>JAGDWK010000064.1:0-9060 GCA_023256015.1 Thermogladius sp. | reverse complement strand
GAGGGGAGATAGAGGAGGTACTGCGGAGGGTCTTCTTCTCAGGTCATCGCAGTGAATACATCGTATACGTCCTCGACAGGACGCCTGAGGGCGAGGGCTTGAAGGCAATACCCGCCGACTCCATAGACGACGTGAGAGGGGGCTATATTTTCACCAGGGGGTACGCCATACCCTTTCACAGGGTTCTAGAAGTAAGGGATGTAAAGGGGAGGGTTATTTACACTCGGAAAAAATGAGGCCTAGATCCAGCCTCTGAGCTTCATCGCCTTAACGACCCTGTCGACGGCGATCGCGTAGGCAGCAGTCCTCATCGGGTACTCCCTGTACTTCTTCTCCCACTCGTCAAACACCTTATTGAAGTTCCTCGTCATCATCTTGTCGAGCCTCGCTAGCGCCTCGTCGTCTGTCAGCCAGCAGCCCATCCTGTTGTGACTCCACTCTATCCAGCTCATGACTACTCCTCCAGCGTTGGCCAGTATGTCGGGGACCACTATGACCCCCTTCTTGTGGAGGATCTCGTCTGCTTCAGGAGTCGTCGGCCCGTTGGCACCCTCGACAACAAGCTTTGCTTTAATACCCGGCGCGTTCTCCCTCGTGATCACGTTCTCGATGGCGGCGGGCACGATCACGTCTACTGGTAGCTCGAATATAGCCTTGTCGTTAGTGAATACCTTGACGTCGCCGCTCTTGTAGTCGACAACTCTCCCGGTCTTCTCCTTGACCGCCATAACCTCCTTCACATTCAGCCCCTTCGGGTCGTACACCACACCGCTAGTATCGCTTACGGCTACCACCGTGGCGCCCCACTCCGCCAGGTACTTCGCCGCGTAACTACCCACGTTACCGAAGCCGTGGACTGCCACGGTCTTACCCTCCAGCCCTCCCAGCCACTTCTTAGCCGCCTCCCTGACGCCGAGTGCTACGCCGTAGCCGGTTGACACCAACCTGGCGGCTAATCCTCCCAGCTCGACAGGCTTCGCAGTTACAACCCCCCACGCGTTGTACCCTACTATCTTGCTGTACTCGTCGAAGTACCACGCCATGGTCTGGGGGTTAGTATACACGTCCGGCGCAGGTATGTCGACGTCGGGGCCTACCTCCTTGGCGATAGCCGCGAAGAACTTCCTGCTGAGCTCTTCCAGTTCTCGCGCCGACAAGGTCTTGGGGTTGACCCGTACAGAGCCCTTGCCGCCGCCGTACGGTATCCCCGCCAGGGCGTTCTTCCAAGTCATCCACATCGATAGCGCCACGGTCTCCCCAGCTGTGGCGTTCTCGCTGTACCTTATACCGCCTTTGTACGGCCCTAGGGCGCTGTTGTGCTGGCTCCTCCATCCGATGAAGGACTCCACCTTCCCGTTATCTCTTTTGACGACGACCTTGACTTGGACTAGCTTCTCGGGGTGTCTCAAGACCTCCACTATCTCCTCGGGTAGGCCCAGTATGGACGCGGACTGTTTCAGTTGCTGGACGGCTTGCTGGTACACGGGGTCGTTCTCGTATAGAGTCGCCAAGCTCATATATAGGCACCTCGAAGTCGAATATAGCTGTCTTACATATAAATACTTTACATGTGCCCAGACCGCGCTCAGCCCTCACACGGTTCTTCACGAATCCGGACCGAAGTCGCTCATCATCAAAGATATTTACTTACACCACACTGTTATATTCGTGGTGGCGTTTTTGAAACCCGCCCTGATAATAGTTGACATGGTACACGAGTTCGTGAGGGGTAGGCTGAGGAGCCCGCAGGCCGAGCAGATAGTCCCGGTCATAAGGAGACTGATCGACGTCGCGAGGTCCTGTAAAGCGCCTGTAATACACGTCGTCGACAGACACCTACCTTTCGACCACGAGCTGAAGCTGTGGGGCCCCCACTCCCTAGTTGGCTCGCCGGAGTCACGGATTGTGGAAGAGCTCCAGCCCGTCGAGGGGGAGTACGTGTTCGGGAAGAGGTTCTACAGCGGTTTCAGAGACACCGGGTTAGACAATGCCTTGAGAGACCTCGGAGTAGATACGCTGGTTGTGACGGGGATACACACCCACATCTGCGTGCTCCACACCGTGGGGGACGCCTTCTACCACGGGTACAACGTTTACGTCGTCAGAGACGGTGTAGCCGCCTTCAGTGAGAGGGACCACGAGTACGCGCTCGAGTACATGAAAAGCGTATACGGCGCCAAGATAGTCGACTCGGCGACAGCCGCGGATGTACTATGCGGGAGGCAGTAGGAGAGATAGACTGCCAAGCCCTAATCGAACTCTACCGCTTGGTCAAGGAGTATTTTGATGAAGACCCCGCCACAGCTCTCACAACGATCGCCCTGTACAAGTTCGAGGGACTAGGACGGGTCTACATATCGAAGTTGCTGAACGTGCCGGAGAGGAGGGTTAGGCGCGTCGTCGAACTGCTGTCAAAGCTAGGGGAGGAAGAGTACGAGACTCTAATGAGGGTGTTGCACGGCATTAAAATAGACAGGAAGACTGTTGGTCGCTACGAGGTGACCGTGTTCTACCCGTTCAACACGCGTCTCGTAGAGTGCGTCGCTGAGAAGGTCGTCTACTTCAGGGACCTCCTGGTCATAAACCTTGGGGACTTTAAGCGCCTTTTTATGATAGGGGTCAAAATCGGGCAGTTGATCTTCCCGCTTGTTCCCGACGAGATATCGAGGAGCTTCGTGGAGTCCCTAGAACCAGACACCTCGCCCAATTCCATCGTTATCGTCTGGTCGTCCCCGCACTCATTAGTCGACGAGGCGTCCGTCCTAGTCAGTCTGTCAAACCTGTGTACGGGCTTCTGCGTCAAGACGGGGTAGTCGTGTAGTCCGGTACTAGCATGCTCCTACCTGAAAGGGTGGTCGCGACCAGCCTTGTCTTGAAAACTCTTTCGAGGGTACTTACATGCTCGGTCAGTTCTTCGGCTTTGAAGTCTCTTAGTACGATACCCTTGTCGAGCAGTACGATCCTGTCGCACACTAACGAGGCGAAGACTGGGTCGTGGGTGGACACGGTGACCAGTTTATCCGCCGCGATACTCTTAACTAGTACGGATAAGCGGGACTTGTTGTAGAGGTCTAAATGGGTGTCTGGCTCGTCTAGGAGGACAACGAGAGGGTCTTTGACGAGGGCCATTGCCAACAACACTCTCTGGAGCTCGCCGCTACTCAGCTCGTTAAGCGTCCTGTCGAGCAAGTCTGTAACACCCAGTGCCCGGCTCACCTTCTCGACATACTCGAAGTCCTTTACGGTGTAGAAAAAGCCCGGCGAGCAGGGGTACCTCGCACTTAACAGGGCCTCTCTCACTCTAAGCCTTATAGAGCTCGGCTGGATATCCGCGACGTAACTTACGAACCTGTGGATATCCCGCTTATCAATTTTAGTACCCCCCGCTGTGATCGTTATAGTACCCTTGTAGTTCACGATGCCGGCCACAGCCCTCAACAGGCTGCTTTTCCCCGCCCCGTTTGGGCCTAGAACACAGTTAACGACACCGTTCTGGAGCCTCAGCTTGTCGACTTTCAGCGCAGTCATGCCACCGTATTCCACGGTGAGGCCCGTTATGTCGACAGCTATCATCTCGAACCACGCACTTCACGGATCAGTAGCCCGAGGAAGAACAGCCCCCCTAACGCCGAGACGACTCCCCCTGCCGGCACTTCACCCACGCTGGCTACCAGAGCTTTCCTAGCGAGTAGGTCTGTTGCCAGAAGTAAGGCGCCAGACGTCACCGACGAGTACATTATGACGACCCTGTTGTCGCTCGTCTTTGTCAAAAGCCTCGTGAGGTTTGGTGTTATCAGACCCACGAACCCGATCGTACCGAAGAAACCGACAACAACGCTGGCTACACTCCCCGCTATGAGGGTCGAAACGAGCCGAGTAAGAGACGGCTCAACGCCGAGCTGCCTGGAGTAGATGTCGCCGAGTAGGAGCACGTTCAACCTCTTGGCGAGCAGGATATAGCTCAATATGACGGCTGCTGTTGCCGCTACTAGGTATGGCATGTACTCTTTTGAGGGGGTAGCGAAGGAGCCCAATAGGAGTGCTTGGGCGTAAGGCTGTTTCTCCAGTATGTAGTATGACAGTAGGAACGAAGCACCCGAGAAGACGCTTGCGACGCCTATTCCCGACAGGATGTAGGAGACCTCGCCGCCCCCCAAGAGGTTCGCGATACTTATAGAGAGCAGAAGACCGCTTAACCCGCCCGCGAGGCTCGAAATGGCAATCCTGGTCGAGTCGACAACCCCTGTGACGGCTATGGTTAGATAGGCGGCGAACAGAGACGTCGAGCCAACGCCTAAAACGTAGTGGTCGACCAGCGGGTTCCTGAGGGAGGCTTGAAGAACGCTGCCGGCAAAGCCGAGTATAAACCCCGAGATAAACGCGTAGAGGTCTCTGTGAAATCTGTAGTCCCGCAGAACCGCCGGGGCAGGGTTGACAAAATCTACTAGGTACACGACTAGAGCCGTGGTGATCAGTATCAGGGCGTTGATAAGGAACGATCTCCAAAAAACAATTTTGTCACTGTAAACGCTGGTCATGGGCTCAGCCTTTCTTGGTCCGCCGTCCCGTCAGTAGCCCGGCGGCAAACGCTATGACGAGAGAAAGCACTACTAACGCTAGCACCCAGCTTGACTGATAAGCTGTTTTCTCGATCGTAATAGTCGTCGTGAAAGTCGACGTCTCGGTCTTAGTCTCCGTGTAGGTCACTGTCGCCGTTTGTGGAGTAGTAGTCGTAGTTGACGGTGGTATGACTTCACTCAAGGCACTGTAGAGCACGCTGGGTACTAGGGCTACCAACGGCGAGGGCCTGCTTAACACGTCTGTCTCCGTAGAATTCAAGTACACAATCTTGGCACCCAGGCTAGCTAGACCACTCTTTTCAACGTCTTCTCGGGTGACCCCCATAGAGGCTATGATCACCACGTCTGGTCTCCAAGCGGCAATATCCTCGATGCTCACAGCTCTCCAACCATAGGACTCGGCGGCGTTCTTAAGTCCCAGCCTAGACACGAGGTCGTTGAAGTACGTTGACTTACCGGCTACCCAGATACCCTGGTATATTCCAACTACGTACAACACGCTTAACCCGGCGTATCCGCTTAACAGTCTCTTACCTTCGTTTAACAGGTCTTCTATGTTGTTTATTAGCTTAGTTGCCTCGCTTGTTCTGTTGAAGATCAACCCTGTCGTGTATATGTCCGAGTAGACGTCTTCGATACTAGTGGCACTACCCCCCTTCAAGTAAACTACGGTAAGGTTGTATTCGGCAAAGGTGTTCAGGAGCGGCCTGTGCGCGCCTGCGTCAGCTAAGACTAGGTCTGGCTGGAGTGATAGGATTTTCTCGACACTTATCGCGCTCCACCAGTACCCGCCCACATCAGTAACGTTTCTGGACTGGAACAGGCCTGAGGCGTTCATGAACCAGTCGTTGTAGGAGTAGTGGTCTACGCCGACTATCACGTTAGACAGGTTCAACGCGAGTAGCGTCTCAGTGATGGAGGGGGACAGCGAGACTACTCTCTGAGGCGCACGAGTCAGGTTGACAACTCTGCCGAGCGCGTCGGTGATCGTCAGAGTGCTCGCGTGCGATACGGCGGATAACTCCGTTACATGACAAAGCGCAAGTGCTGTGAACACTAGTAGCAGTAACGACTGTACCCGCTTGGACATTTCGTCCAACACCCTGGCTAATTGGAATATCCCTGGGGCTTTAAAAGCGTTGACCCAGTTAGGCCGACGCGCCGCTAAAGACGCTTTACTAGCCTCTCGTACAGTTTTTCCGGCAGGCCACAGTTGTACCTCAAGCTCTCCACCTCCATGAAGTGGAGGTCTCCCGTGACTATGAGGGAGTGCGGGGGCCCAGGGTACTTGTACCCCCCGAGGTTCGGGACTAGATCTGCCACCATGTACTCGTCGCTGAACCCCAACCTCGCAAGCCCCACACCGACTCTCTCGGCTAACAACCCCTGCTTATCCGCCTCCAGCAACATGCTAACAGCCTCCTGGACGGTCATAGCCCTCGACTCCTCTGTTCTCAAGTCGAGTAGAATCAGCGTGTGCAGACCTCTAGAGGTGTTGTCTTGTATGACTCTCAGCACGTAGTCGACAGAGGAGGGGTCGTACGTCAGGGTCACAGTCCTGCCCAGCTTGTAGAAATGGAGCCCACTCCTACTGAATGCTAGTGCGACCACTGTTAGACCGTTCACGACTTTCACTTTCACCCCTCTTTTAGCGGCCTCCACTCTTATGGCCTCGTGGGTCGTGGCTATTAGTGGGTCGCCTGGTACAAGTATAGCTACGTTCCTCCTCGCCGCCTCTTCGACGATCCTCTCAATTCCTACTCCCTCCAGGTCGCTGCGCTTAGCTAGCCGGACCTCTTTGCGTCCGATCAGTTCCATGACCCTGTCGATGTCGCCGTGAACGCTAGTGTACGTGTCGACGATTACAAGGTCGGCGGACTTGATCGCCTGGATCGCCTGTAGTGTTAGGTCCTCGTACTTCATCCCTATGCCCACTAGCAAGAGCAACATCTACCACCCTGCCGAGCGCCAGGCAACCCTCATCACGTAAATGATCGCCGCGTTGTAAACTAAAGTTACCATGATTGAGGTTAGGGGCATTGCGTTGTAGAGGCTCCTAAAGATGAAGTAGGAGGTGGGGCTGGACTTTAGGAAGGAGATAATGGCCGCTAGCGGGTTGTGGTACCCGTAGCTCGCGTAGAAAATCCCCTCAGCGGGCTCCCAGCTAGAGTCCTCCACGATGTATATGTCCCCTCCGACGATCACCGCGGTGTAGAACGTGAAAAACGGGTATATTGCGAGGCTCCACATGGGAAGGGCCACGCTCACCTTCCTTAGCTTAAGTCCTAGGTCCCCTCCTAGCCTGGCCGACATCGCTATGAGAAGGGGGGTCAACCAGGTCAGGTAGTTGAGACCTCCTACTTTGTTGAGGACCAATATCCCACTAACGACCAGGACGTAGTAGAACAGCGCCTTCTCTGTGTGGACTCCTATGCGGACTAGCTTGTAGAAAAGGTAGGCCATGAACGCTGCGAAGGGCACGACCCAAGCCCACGTAATGAACTCCGGCAAGAGCTGGACGTTGAACGACACCGCGTAGAGGGGTACCGCCCACAAACTCAGGTCTTGCGGGTAGCGGAGACCGTGGAATAGGAGGCTTTTTGCGACGAAGTCTACCGGGTCGTAGAGTAGGAAGGGCAGCGAGAACAACACGATCGGCGCGACGAAGTACACAAAGGCGTCTACGAGCGCCTTCCTTAGACCGTGGCGCTTGAGTATGTAGGCGAAGGGGACCAAAGCGGTGAACACGAAGATCTGCTTGAGTAGAGTGACAAGAGACGCTAGTAGCAGGCTTTTTTCTGCTTTTCCCTCCTCGAGAAGTATCATGGACAACAAAATGAGCAAAGCTACGAGGAGATCGAACTGGAAGCCCGCCAAGGTTGAATATGCGCTTAGGTTGATCAACCACAGTAGGCCGGCCGCGTACCCGTACCTCCTCCGGAGTACGAGGTATATGAGGTTAAAGCTCAATATGAAAGGTATCTTGTCGACCAAGACTACTACGGGGTTCAACGGGCCCGCCTCGAACTTGAGCAGGCTTGCGAGACTTAGTCCTAGCCAGTGGAAGAGCAGGAACGTGTAGACCGTCAACGGAAAATAGGCCGTCTTCGCAGCTAGAGTATACGTTTTGCTCAAGCCGTACTTAATCGCTATATCGTACCACTGCTCGAAGTACCTGTAATCGTAGTAAGCGGTTGTGAAAGGCGCCGCAAACGCTATAAAGATGTTGGCTACTATTAACGGGATCCAAGACCTCTCCAGCTTCTCGACGAAGCGATTGACAGTAAAGCGCATGTACTTAAACCACCGCACGAGTTTTAACTGCACTCAAAACCTAGATTAGGCGCTCGAAGATAAAAATAGGCTAAGGAGAGATGAGCGGTGAAGAACTCCGCGGACCCAGGTGAACCTGTGGTCTACCTTAAAGCTGGGGGTAGCTTTCTGACGAACAAAGAGAAGCCCTTCAGCCTTAACTTCCGCGCTTTGAGTTCCCTCGCTAGGATATTGAGGGAAGTCCCAGCTGAGCTGCCGTTGGTTCTAGGTAACGGAGGCGGCAGCTTCGCCCACACAGTCGTAAAAGCCATGCGCGATAAGTACGGCGCCAGGTCCCTGCTTGTAAGGTGCCAGTCAACGACACGCTGGCTGAACAAGCTCGTTGTCGACTACCTCGTGCTCGAAGGAGTCGATGCCACCTCTATCCAAACAAGCGCCATTATCACAGGTGGACCCGGCGGGTTCGTGGTCAATCACCTGCCAGTCGTGATGTCGATCAAGAGGGGGATAAGACCTGTGGTTTACGGGGAGTGCGTTTTCACCGAGGACGGCTACTCCGTGCTCTCCACAGAGGCGGTCTTCTCACTGCTGGCAGAAAGGATTAGGCCCTCGCTGTTCGTCTTCCTCATGGACGTGGAAGGGGTCTACACGTGTGACCCGAAGAAGTGCGAGGAACCCGAGCTCATCTCGAGGATCGATAGCAGTAACGCTGGGAGGGTCTTGAAGAGTTTAGGAGCTCGGTCAGCTACCGACGCTACAGGCGGGATATCTGGCAAGGTCAGGTCAGCCATAGAGCTCTCTGCCAAGTTTAGGGTCCCCGTGGTCTTGATGAGCGGGTTCAACGCCGATGACGCCGTCAAAGCTTTAACAGGGCAACTCGAGGACGTCAGAGGAACGGTCGTCTATATCGGTAGTTAGACTAGGTAGATAGCGAGAGTCCCCTGCGTGAGGTCAAAGTAAGGCTCCCTCTTACGCGATACGACAATACACGAGATCCGCCTGGTCAGGACCAGGTAGTCGATCAAGCTCTCGCCGGGTGTGGTCACTGTCACGTACTCCTCGAACCCTAGGTCTACACTGCTTATCACGTATTTTCCCAAGTCCAGCTCCTCGCTACAGTTCACGGCGTCCGCGGGCTTTAGCTCCTCGTGTTCCACGTAGATGTACTTCTTTCTCTCGTCGCTCGCTACGCGATACGACTTGACCT
>JAGDWK010000018.1:7140-12196 GCA_023256015.1 Thermogladius sp. | reverse complement strand
CAGCACGTTAACGTCTCTGGCCAAGTCCTCTTCTAGCATCTTCCGGAATTCGAACTTCAAGTGCTCTGTCAGCCCGCTGGTCCTCCCTAGTCTGAGCTCGAGACCTCTCGCCTCGTACGAGCTCGTCGTCTCGACTAAGACAGTGCTGACACTGTGAGGCTGCTCAGCGAGCCTCTCGATGTACCTCCACGACCTGGTAGAGCCTACCTTGACCTTGCCGTGGAGTACCGTGGCGTACACAGAGTACCTGCCCTCCCCCGCTAGAGCCTTGTCTAACTGCCTGCAGTATTCCAAGCTACCAGAGCCTCCTAGCGTGAAGCACAGAGTGTAGATCGCCCTAAGCGTGTTACGGTGCTTCGGGCAGAAACCCTGCGGGGTCACGACGGTCTCTACACAGTACTTACGAGAAAGCGGGTTGTCCTTCTCCGCGATGTCGCCCGTGTGCCACAAGCAGAACCTCTGGCTGGGCTCCTTGATCCTCAGCTTGGTGCCCGGCCCTACTAAAAAGACGCTATCCACACCCACAGGCTGTAGGAGAAGGCCTTTAAAGCCGGTTCTGTACCTATCGAGCAGAACCCTGCTCCCAGGCTCTCCACCCGACACAAAGGACTGGAGGCTGAAAACCTTTACCTCCGAGGTGGACTCCAGCCTGGGCTCGAAGTAGACTAATCTCAGTATCAAGTCTTCGACCACTTCACGTTACACAGGGCTTTATCCTGAGAATACCCTTGTCGACCAGTATCCTCTCGAGTAGCGGGATTCCCTTGTCGCTCCCTATGGTGTTGTCTATCTCTACCAGCAACCTCTTCTCCTTGTAGTACTCTATGATCGGGTTGAACGTCTGGTAGTACACCTGGTACCTCCTCCTTATGACCTCTGGCTCGTCGTCGCTCCTCCTCACCAGCTTTGCCCCGTCGTAGTCGCACACCAAGTCGTTTTTAGGGGGGTTGTAAGTGAGGTTGTAGACCCTCCCGCAGACCGGGCAGACATACCTGTTGCTCAGCCTTCTCACCGCCTCCTCCTCTGAGATGTAGATGTGTATCGCTGCGTCTAGGGGGGTGATCTTCTCCAGCTCCTGGGCCTGCTTAATCGTCCTCGGGAACCCGTCCAAGATAAAGCCGCGCTTGGTGTCCGGCTCGCTCAACCGCCTCTTCACCACTTCGACTACGATCTCGTCGGGTACGAGCTCCCCCCTGTCTAGGTACTCTTTCACTTTCAGGCCCAACTCAGACTTCTTGGCTACCTCGGCCCTGAAGATGTCGCCGGTGCTGATGTGCGGTATACAGTACTTCTTCGTAAAGTACTCCGAGTAAGTCCCTTTACCGGCCCCCGGTGGGCCTATTAAGACGACTCTCAACCCCTACACCTATACTGGAACACTCTCTAGATTCCCCTCGGGTCTTTTATCCCTAACCAGTCCAGTAGCCTGTAGAACGCCTTGACCTTGCTTATGACCTTAACACCGGGCGGGCCGGGTTTCTTCGTGTAGAACGCGTTTACTTCGTAGACCGTCCCGTACAACCCCCTCTCCAGCGCTATTTTGCCCAGCCGTATAAGGTCTATCAACACGCCGACTATTGCCGGCTTGTCGTTCACTCTCATTATCACGTAGATCTCGTCCTTGAAATCTCCAAAGCTCATATACTCGATGATCATGGCGACAAACTTTTTGTCCCCGAGCGGCTCTAGGAACCCTGTAGGCCTGATGTAGTTCGGGGCCTCGTAACCCAGTATGTCGGACACCATGCTGCTCTTGGTCTTCTTCTTCATGATGTTCCTCTCGGGCTCTGTTAAGGCCAGGAAGTCGGTGTTCCCCCCGATGTTGAACTGCGCGATGTCTAGGACTCTCCTGTTCCGCTGGAACAAGTGCTCTAACAAGTCCGCTGTCAGGGGCGTCGCGCCCGTGGCTGCGTCGTCCCCGAACACCACCGCGTTGCTTGCCTTGTACAGGTCTACGAAGGCCTGGTCGGTCGCGATTGGCGAGGGTATAGCGTTGATGAAAACAGCCGGTTTAACCCTCCTAGCGTACTGTGCAACGGCGTAGGCGTACGCCTGGGACGCGGTCAGGTAACCCTCTTTCACCCTCGCCTCGAGCTCGCCCACGTTGTGGATTGGCTCCACGGGCTCCGTGGTAATCACGTTTAAGAACACGTCGGCGTTGAAGCTCTTCCACTCGTCCACGAGCATCTCTATAGACTTTTCGAGCCCGTATTTCTCCTCGAGCCCCCTAGCCTTGTACGGCAACCCCTTCAAACTGCCTAGGTGTATCCCCCTCCTCACCTGGATCTCCTTCAGCCTGCCGGGGATGCTCGAAGAGTTAAAGTACTCCCTCGCTAGCTCGTAGGCCGTCTTGCCTATCTTCCTCTCGTCGACGTCGTAGGCGGCAACGATCTCGATGTCGTCGTACTTGACCGGGATCCAGTCTCTCAAAGGCACACCGTAGTCGGGTATCTCGTTCCTCTTCAGCCTCTCAAGGCCCACCTCCAAGTACGAGGCCGCCATGCCCTGACCTATTACCACGACCCTCATTTCAGACCACCTAGAGCCCTAAGCGTCTCCTCTAGGAACTTCAGCCCCTGGTTAAACGCCTCAATCCCTTTCTCGGTCACCTTGTAATACGTCTCGTCCCCACCCGTGACCCTGGCTATTAGGCCCTCTCTGTTCATCCTGTAGACTACCGTGTAGACGGTTATGGCCGGCGGGTTGATATTGAACCTCGACTTGATCTGCTTCCGGACGTCGTAGGCTCTCATAGGCGTTTGGCTGTCGAGCAATACCCTTATCACGTACAACCAGAGGTTCTCGACCGTGAGCTTCCTCTTCAACCTCTCGAGAGCCCTCACTTTGTCCAAACGTAGGACACCCTACTAGTGTATATTTACGGCCACAAATAAGGCTTACACCGCGTGCCGTGGGCCAAGAGGGGGGTAAGAGGCTAGATATCCTTATGGGACCAGCCTCGTCCTGTCCCTAACGAAGAGCACCGCTTCCCTGATGTTGCTTAACCCCAGCATCTGCATCATGAGCCTTTCGATACCCAGCCCGAAGCCGCCGTGAGGCGGCATGCCGTACTTGAACGCCTCCAAGTAGAACGAGAAGTTGGCCGGGTCTAGACCCTTTAATCTCAGCGCCTCGACGAGCTTGTCGTACCTGTGCTCTCTCTGCCCACCGCTCGCGATCTCGAGCCCTCTGAAGTCGAGATCGAACTTCCTCGTGTGGTAACCGTCCTCTTCTCTCATGTAGTAGAACCCTGTGGACTGCCACGGGAAGCCGACTATGAAGTAGAGGTCGTGTCCCTTCTCGGACATGATCTTCCCCAGCTCCCTCTCCGCGTGGTCGCTCAGGTCCTCTCCCTCGGGTACCTCTATTCCGTTGCTCCGAAGTATGTCCACTGCTTCCTCGAATTTGAGGCGCTTAAACGGGGTGGACACACGGGGCAGCTCTACCCCGAGGGTCTCGAGCTCCTCTTTGTTTCTGTCCCTGACGTAGTTGATAATGTAGGCGACCAGGTTCTCGAGAGTGTTCATTACGTCCTCCACGCCCTCTATAAAGCCCTGCTCGACGTCGATACCCCAAGACTCGTTCAAGTGTCTCACAGTGTTGAACTTCTCGGCTCTGAAGTAGGGGGTTATCTCGAAAACTCTCGGGATGGAGGATACGAGTATCTGTTTGTACAACTGGGGGCTCTGGCTCAAGTAAGCCTCTCTCTCGAAGTACTGGACCTTGAATAAGGTGGCACCGCCCTCCGCTCCCGCGGCGACTATCTTGGGGGTGTGGACTTCCGTGAAGCCGTTGTTTAACAGGTACTCCCTGGCCGCCTGGACAATGCTCTGCCTGACCCTGAATATGGCCTTCTCGACGGGGTTCCTTAGAAGTAGCCACCTGTACTTAATCCTGGTCTCTAGCAGAGACGGCACTTTGCCCACCAGCTCGACGGGTAAGGGCTCAACAGGCTCGGCGTACACTTTGATAGACTTCACCTCGAACTCCGTGCCCCTCTTGCTCTTCTGCTCCTTAGCAGGCTCGCCTTCGAAGCAGACAGCCGAGCCCAGAGGCAGGCTACTCAAGGTTTTGTACAGGTCTGGGTTCACGTCCTGTTTACCTACTAGAACATACGGCCTGACGTCTCCACCCGACACCTCGACGATCACAACTCTACCGATCGTCTTACTCCGCAATACCCAGCCGCACAGCCTCATCTCTGACACCACCAAATAGGAGCCGATCAAAATTTATAAGGATGCCAGGTGTATAATTATTGTGAGGCCAGATACCCCCTAAGCCCCACCTACACCCGGGGATTGTCTAGTAGTTTGCTCACGGTATCCACCTATTTCCCCGGACAGGGTGGGGATGCCACCTGTATAGGTGGCGGGGGTAGGCCAGTTCTACTCCCGGCTTCGCCTTATTTAAAGTCTCGCGGTATAAAGTCTCTTGATGGATGGTATACTTGAAGACCAGTAAAAACGGCAAGGGGAAGTATAAGCCGCTGACGGAGTTTCTCAAGAAGGCTGAACCGGCCCAGGCCAGCCGGCCGGATAGCGCTGGTGATCGCGAGACAGGGCTTTCGAGTATCGAGGAGATCGTAAGGGCTTTCACCGAGGAGAAAATGGCGAAGAAGGCGGAGGTTTCCAAGGAGGTGGAAGCCGAGCAGAAGGCCAGCATAGCCGTGGACGTCCTGAGCAAGATAGCTAGTAGTCCGTCGTTCAAGAGGATAGAGTGTGAAGCCAACGGGGTCTGCAAGGACGGCGTCCGGGTGGGAGACAAAGTCGTAGACGAGTACGGCATCGAGAGGAAGAGGGGTTTCGTGAACACGACGAGGCTACCCATTTTCCTGGACTGGGTGTCGGAGACAGCTAACGTAGACCGCCTCACCGACAAGACGTTAGTCGTGAAGACGAACAGGGGGGCTCTCGCAGTAGTTCCAGACCACTTCCTGTGCGAGCTCCAGTACAGGTACGGGATCACTATTCTAGGCCTGGAAGAGAAGTGCAGGGACTACAAGCCCAGTATCGGTAGGCAGTATAAGCCCAAGAGTAGGAGGAAGAAGTAGTGT
>JAGDWK010000018.1:0-7040 GCA_023256015.1 Thermogladius sp. | reverse complement strand
GGTAGTCCGAGGCTTCCGTCCGGGTACTCCATGATGGCTCTCAAGGCCAGGAGGTGGTTTACAGCCTTCCTAACCCTGTCCTCGCCGGCTAGACCGCTGAACTCCTTCACGATCTCGTCGAAGTACATTGGACGCCCCTTCTTCCTGATCGCCTCTAGCACCATGTCCGGCAGCTCCTCGTCTCTCGGAGCTATAGCGACGATCACGTCATTATCTTCATGTATGACTCTACCATTAACCATACGTCTCACCCAATATAAGGTAGTGGGATAACAGATATTTAAACTTTGATTATAAGCAAATCCCACAATTTTTTGCCGAAGGTTAAATAGCTCGACCGGCTATTAAGTTTACACGGGTATAGGCCTTTTAAGGTGGTGGATATCCCGGTAAAAACACTGCTTGCCGAGAAGGGGAGTAGAGTACTCTACATGGGCAACGAGGCTATAGCGAGGGGCGCCCTTGAGGCCGGCGTCTGCTACTTCGCAGCTTACCCGGGCACGCCTTCTACCGAGATCCTCGAGTCTGTGGCAGAGGTCGCAGAGGACGTTGGAGTCATAGCTGAGTGGAGTGTCAACGAGAAGGTGGCCTACGAGTCCGCCTACGCCGCGGCCATCGCCGGGGTAAGGAGCCTCACCGCCATGAAGCACGTGGGGGTGAACGTCGCTGCCGACATACTCGTTAGCAGCGGCTACTCGGGGACCAAGGCCGGTTTCTTGGTCGTTTCCGCTGACGACCCCAGCGCGCACAGCAGCCAGAACGAGCAAGACAACAGATGGTACGGGTACCTGGCCCACATCCCGGTGGTAGAGCCGAGTAGCGTGAGAGAGGCGTACAAGCTCGTCAAGGTCGCTCTAGGGTTGAGCGAGAAGTACCAGCAGCCTGTGATGTTCAGGACTACAACCCGCGTTAGCCACAGCCGGCAGTACGTGGAGCTCGAGGACAACGTAACGATAACGAGGGTCTGCAGGGGGGTGTTCGACAAAGACTTGACGCGCTGGGTCTTGATCCCGGCGCACGCGCGGCTAATGAAGGAGAGGGCGCTGAAGGTGTGGAGGAGTATCGAGGAAGCGGACTGGGGACCCCCACTAGTCGAGGTCCTGAACCCGGGTAAACGCAAAGCTATCATAGCCTCTGGTCTCGCTTTCGCCTACGTATCCGAGTCGCTCGAGAGGCTCGGGGCCTGGAGCGAGGTTACGGTCTTGAAACTGAACCTCACAGTGCCACTACCGGTTAAGCCTGTACTTAACATAGCTGGTGAAGCAGACGAGATCCTCGTCGTAGAGGAGCTCGACCCTGTTGTCGAGACTAACGTGAGGAGTGTTCTAGGGAAGCACGGGGTTCGGGCCAGGGTTCTGGGCAAGGAGCTGATCCCGGAGAGCGGAGAGCTCAGCACAGACAGGGTCCTACCGGGTGTAGCCAAGTTCCTGGGGGTCGAGTACACACCCCCGCCCCCGCTCAAGGTTGAGGAGCAGGCTATGGTACCGCCAAGACCCCCGGTCATGTGCCCAGGCTGCCCCCACAGGATGACTTTCTACGTCCTAAAGATAGCGGCGAACAAACTGAAGTTGAGAAACGTCGTGTACACGGGCGACATAGGGTGCTACACGCTCGGCTACCAGAAGCCCTTCGAGACGCAAATGACGTGCTTCGAGATGGGGGGCTCGATCGGCATAGCACACGGCATCAGTAAGGTAGTTGAGGACCCTGTTGTGGCGGTGATAGGCGACTCGACATTCTTCCACGCGGGTATACCAGGCTCTGTCAACATAGTCTACAACAGCGGCAGGGCCATGATAGTCGTGCTAGACAACTACACTACGGCTATGACGGGCCACCAGCCGCACCCGGGTACAGGACTCTCCGCGACGGGCAGTCGTGCGCCGGTCGTCGAGATAGCGGACGTGCTGAGGTCCGTTGGGTTCAGGGTCTACGTCATCAACCCGTTGAGGGTCAGAGAATCCGTCGAGACGGTTGTTAGGGCCTTCCAGGACTACCTGAACGGTGAGAAGGTCGCTGTGGTATCGAGGATGAGGTGCTCGCTCGAGGCGTACAGGCTTTCAAGGGAGACGGGTATTAGGCTCCCCGTCTACGCTATAGACGAGAGCAAGTGCACGGCCTGCATGGCGTGTGTAAACCTCGTCGCGTGTCCAGCTATAGTCGTCCCAGAGGGGGCTAAGAAGCCGGTTATATTGGAGGACATGTGCCTTGGTTGCGGCCTATGCGCACACGTTTGCCCGTTCAAGGCTATTTACGTGAAGAGGCCGGGTGGTGAGGGCTGGGAGAGGCTGTACAGCGAGAGGTTCGTCGAGGGGGCGGGTTGAGGTGTCCGGGAGGCTCAACGTGCTGATAGTCGGGGTCGGCGGTCAAGGAGTCCTCACGCTGGGGAGCCTGATAGCGTGGGCGTCAACACTCTCGGGCATCGATGTTACGGTCGCTGAGACCCACGGTCTGAGCCAGAGGGGTGGAAGCCTGGCAGTCCACGTGAGGCTGAACAACAAGGACGCCCCGCTGATACCCGTCGGCGAGGCAGACCACGTAATAGCGCTGGAAGCTCTAGAAGCGCTGAGGTACCTGTCCTATGCAAGGAGAGGGGCTGTCCTGGTAGTCAACCGCCTAAGGCTGCCCCCTCCTCTCACGAACCCGCCTGGACTAGACGTCATAGAGGGGGCGCTGCGCAAGGCCTTTGACGGGTCAGTCTACGTTTACGACGCCGATAGCGAGGCGAAACAGGTGGCCGGCTCCACCCTCTACTCGAACACGCTCCTCCTCGGGATATCCGTCGCGGTCGACGAGAGGCTGAGGAGAGTGGTCGGCCCGGCCAAGGTGGAGGAGGCGATAAACACCCTCTTCTCAGGCAGAGCGGCGGAGGCTAATTTAAGAGCCTTCAACCAGGGTTTAAAGATAGGGTTCAGCCTTGCAGGAAGTAGAGGAGCTGGTCAAGCTGCTAGATAGGGCCATAGACTCGATAGACAAGATTGAGGAGCTGGTAGCTAGGCTCACACTCGATACAGAGACGTCGAAGGGGGTTGTCTTCCAGATATATCAAAATCTGGTCGAGGCCAGAGAAAGCGTCGTCAGGGCTAGGCTGATCGCGAGGTCGCTGACCGGCTAAAGTGGTCGTATGATAACCTTCGGAACGAGAGTTTTCGAGAACGTGAAGGACAAGGAGATAGTCCACTTCGGTAAGTTCAAGATCAGGGGGTTGTGCGTAGCCGATACTGTTCTACTCCACGGGTCCGGCTCGGGCGACTGGGTTGTAGGTGACACCTGCCTCATCCTGGCGGCCGGCAGGCTCGTCAGGCTGAAGAGGGTCGACTGTGTTAAGGCCTTCTTACTCGGGCTTAGAGGTAAAGTCGTGGTGGACGCCGTCTCCGCCGAGCTGGCTTTCTCCAAGAAGGCGGTTGTGGGCAGCCTCAGAGCAGAAACGGCGGTATTCGGGCAGGAGACCCTTGTTGGGTTCGTAGAGTCGCGTCGAGCCGTGTTCCTCGACCCCCACGTCTGGTTTAAAAACGAGCCGTCGATTAATGTAGTTGAGTACAGGTACAGCGTGACCGGTTAGTAGGGCGCCCTCAATGGATCTAGTGGGTATCGACAGGAGAGCTGTCGAGAAGGTCGGAAGGGCTCTCAAAAAGCATTCAATCAACCTACCCAGACTCGACCTCTACGACCAGCGCTACTACCCACCGGCTACGGCAGACGAGGAGAGCGTTGCAAGGTACTTCGTCGTCATGGTGTCCATGGACCACAGGCTCAGTAGGCCTGGAAGGCCCTACGAGGCATGCCTGGAAGACGGCTGCTACCACGGGGCCGACCTGTTGTACAGGCTCGGCAAGTTGAAGTTCGACGAAGACCCCTCTTTCTTCGACCCCGCGAGACTCGCGGAGGTCAAGGTTGAAGACGTGGTGAAGTGGTTGAGCGTAGGGGGTGCCGCGCCGCCAGACCCAGAGGTTAGGGCGTTGCTGCTACGGGACCTCGGGTTTAAGCTGACCAGGCTTTGGGACGGCCAGGTAACAAAGCTCGTAAAGTCCGCTGGAGGGAGGTTGAGGGGGACTCTGAGCGAGCAGGGCCTGGTCGACCTCATGAGGGTTTTCAGGGCCTTCGAGGACCCCGTCGAGAAGAAGACCATGCTCCTAGCGAAATTCCTGGCTGGGCGCGGCTTGTTCAACCCAGTAGACGAGCTCGATGTAGCTGTAGACAACCACCTGACCAGGCAGGCTATTAGGATCGGCCTGGTCGTCGTCTCGGGCGAGCTCTGGGACAAGATAAAACGGGGGGTCGAGATCTCCCGCGACGAGGACGTGTTACTGAGGTTAACGGTGAGGCTGGCTTACAGGCACCTGTCGAGCACGGCGGGCATCCGGGCCAGCGCCTTAGACGACTTCTTCTGGCTCCACGGGAGGACGGTCTGCTTAAGAGACAAGCCGGAGTGCGACAAGTGTATTCTAAGAAACGTGTGCGCGGCGTTTAGAAACAAGAGTTTCATGGTCAACGAGCCCACGTACTACAACACGTGGTTCTACTAGCGGGGGTAGAAATTGCCAGGCGAGGTCAGGCTCAGAGACGTTTTGTCGATGGGGAGGCTGGAGAGGATCGTGATGGAGTACTTCATCAAGAACATCAGCGTGGGGGAGATTATAGCTCTGATCGAACTGAGGGAGGAGGTTAAGAGGAGGGCTTCGAGGGGGGAGAAAGACCTGGTACCCGAGTTAGACGACGTGGTTATAGAGAGAGAGGTCTCGAGAGTCATATCGAGGCTCATAACAGCGGGGTACTTGGAGTACAAGGGTGGCGTCTACAACTTGTCAAAGCCGCTAATAGAGGAGTTGAAGAAGAAGTTGGGGAGGCTGGACCCAGGGATCCCGAAGAACATAGAGAGCTTAGCCTGATCACTCGCGCAAGGGGCGTGGAGCGCCGCTTTTAACGCCTAGTGTAGCGGAACCAGTACTGTCTTCCTCGAGCTCTTCCCAAGCCTGTAGTACAGCTCTAGGACTTTGTTTGAGTCCCCTCGAAAGACGAATATGTTGAGGCACACCCCTCTCGTGTGGTTGTGATAGTAGCTAACGACTATGTCCCTGAACTCCTCCAGCCTAAGGCTGGGCTCCCCCTCGGTTACAGCTATGCAGACGCCTAGACACTCGTGCTTGTTCTTAAAGTGGGACATGTCTTCAACGTACTTCTCCAAAGCCGTTGCTACCACGCTAGACCTGTCTAACCCGCACTCTCTCGATATTTTGTCAAGCTCGCAGGCCAGCTCCTCGGGTAGGCTAACGCCAAATCTCCTCCTCTTCACGCCCTCTTCACCAGTAAGCTAGCAATGTACATTAGGAGCATCATTAAGCCGGCCATGCCCGAGGGCGCCAGGTTGAGCAGGATGCTCAGGTGAAGGCCTATCAAGCTGGCGACAAGACTCGATACTACCGCTATGTAGACCGCCCCCCTGTAACTCCTCGCAAGAGAGAACGCGATTGCGGGGGGCATAAGTATGAAAACGTGTTCCATGATATACCCTGTGATTTTCAACATGCCAACAGTGTTGACGCCGAGGAGGGTGTACGCCAAGAGGTCGTAGACCCTCGTGTCAACCCCTGCGATCTTGACCGCGACTCTGTCCAAACCTATCGAAGCCTGCTCGTGGTATGTGAAGATAAACGCTGCTAGTGTAAGGACGGTCGCGAGTACGCATGTAATCACGTCGCTGTAGGTAGCTAGTAGTGGGTCTCCAATTATCAGACTCGCTATGTTGTACGCCACGGGTACTCTCGTTAAGACAAAGTACGCCGCCAGTACGCTTAGCGATGTAGTGGAGCCTACGAAGACCGATGTGGCAATAGAGGGGTCTACACGCCTGTGTATCATGTAGCCGACTATGTAGGTTAGCCCGAGACCCACTACTATGGAGAGAACGATCTCCAACCCTCTCCACAGAACATACGATAAGTAAATCCCCAGCGTCACAGCTAGAAAGCTGACGTGCGGCATCTCAGAGGCTAGGAAGAAGAGCCTCCTGTAGGCAACGATAACGCTCACGATCGCGAAGCCGACCGATGCGGATACCATCACTAAAACCCACAGGGGGTTGTACATCGTCGAGAGGCCGAGCGCGTAGAGTAGAGTAGCGGTTAGTAAGCCGGCTAACACGAGGTCTTGCCTCATCTACGGCTCACCAAGAGGTATACCGCGAGGCCAACTAGCACCACTGCGGCTAGGACTATCATGGTAACGCCTAACCACGAGGGCCCAGACGGCGTAATCTGGTGTACGGTCTCCGTAGCCGTGGTCAGCGACGTGTTGGCGATCTGGGTGTAGACGTAGGCCAGCTTGTCGAGGATGGAGTTGGGGTAGATCGCGCCATACAGCTTTATTACTTTTACGCCGTAAGAGGCGGCCATATTCTCCAACCGGGTCGAGGCTGTCGGATCACCACTTCCATAAGCTGTCACGAGTACGTACGCAATACTGCCGTTTCTCATCATTTCCTGGTACGTGGAGAGCTCGCCCGGTGTGGCGGGTAGACCCTCCTCCTTCATCAATAGGCCAACCATGTCGAGCCCGAGCCATTTAGCGACGTAGACCGTGTAAGGCAGGTCTCCTATGGCCTTACCTCTGAGAGGGGGCGTCGACACGTACAAGTCGGCTACACGGGCGGTAACGTTTAGAGCCCTGCTCATATAACACTGGGACGCCGCTGGGTTCAGGGAGGCGAGGGTCTCGGAGACGTTTCTAACGAAGGCAATGTAGTTTAGAGGGTAGTATATTGGCATGTGGTAGTCTGGCTGCCCAGTAGATGGGTTGGTGAAGATCGTAAGCCCTGGTATCTCGAGCACATCGATTAGCACTCCCTTGATCACTCCACTCCTCCAGAGTTCTTCTATCTTCTGCTCGAACCCAGTGTGACCTGTAGATACGATCAAGTCGGCTTGCTGCAGCTTAGCTATGTCTCCCGGCGTTAACGAGTACTCGTGCGGGTCTACACCGGGGGGTAACAAGCTCTCAACAACGTCCCCTTCACAAACTAGGTTCTGGACGTCGTACTTAAG